>JADGBP010000198.1 GCA_015231395.1 Desulfamplus sp.
AATAGATGCAAATAGCTTGAACCGGAATGGTCAAGACTTGAATATCCAAGGTATGTTCCGGTATCTCTACTAAGAGTGGTATTAAGAGTGGTCAGCATGACAGGCAACGGAGAGATAGCCATCAATACCCCTTCGATGCCTACCTCCTGTAAAGAAGAACGGGAGAGCTTTGCTCGTTTTGCATATGTATTCATAATTTTTTATCAGGAGACCATTTCATAAACAGCCGCAGCAAGCAGGGGGATCATGATTTCATGATGACCTGTAATGGAAAACCCCTCTCCGCCTGACAGAACAGGACGGTGTACCACATTTACCCTTGGTCTGTAGTGCTGGATCATATCAAAGTTGGCTGTTGTGAAATGTGTCACATCATGACCTAAATTGCGGGCAACCGAGATAGCCTTTAAAAACACCTCCGGCATGATGACGGCACTGCCAAGATTGAGCACTACACCACCATGACCAAGCTTTGCAACTGACGCAGCAAATATACGAAAATCACGTAAAGATGCGTCACCAATCGCGGCACCGTCAGCATCAGGGTGTTGATGGACAATGTCAGTGCCTATGGCGATATGAAGGGTATAAGGAATTTCAAGCAGGAACGCATTTGACAGAATAGCACGACTATTGAACGGGGCATTATCTTCAACCAGCATGGCACCCACGGTTTGACCAAAGCCCTGTTTGAGTTCGCTGGCACGCTTTGCAGCACTATTGACCAAAGCTGCGGTATCCCATGCCATTCCAAAGGAGCCATCTTCAAGCTGAGATGCTACATCTTCAGATGTATGTCCCATACGGGCAAGCTCTGTGTCGTGGATAGCAGCTGACCCGTTGGATGCAAAATGGGTGATAAATCCATTTTTTGCAAGGTCTATCAGAATCGGTGAACAGCCGGTTTTTATAACATGCCCTCCGAGCATGACAATCACTGGCTTGCCCTTTTCTTTGGCACCCACAATGGCACGGGCAATGTTTTTTAGGTCATTGGCTTTCAGTATAGCTGGCAGGTTGCTTAGAAATGCTGATATGCTCATGCCCTTAAATGGGGGACGGGCTTCAAGTGAAGTGAATACTTTTGAGGCTCTTTCTGAGGCTGAATAGGTGTGAATATTATTGAAATTTAGTTCTTGGTAAAATTTTAAATTGTGCTCTTGACAAGATTTCAAATGGTGATCTTGGCAAGATTTCAAATTAAGCTCTTGGGAGGATTGCAAATTAGGTGACTTGTGATTTTTCAAATCAGGTTTTTTGCGGGTTTTCATTATTGTTTTCTTTTATTGAGTTTGGAAGTCAGGTCTATCATCTATGTCATCGTCAGGCTGCTTGTTATCATCATCAGGTTGTTTGTTGTCATTATCAGGCTGCTTGTTATCATCATCAGGTTGTTTGTTGTCATTATCAGGCTGCTTGTTTTTTGGTCTTTTTTTAAAACAGTTTTTGTCTTCCCGTATTATGGCACACATATTAGGATTATGTAAATCCTTGCAGGTCACATGGTTGTAAAGCGGGCATTCTGGATATTGCTTTGACATGTCGATTCCTTTGTCCAGCTGATCGCGGGGTTACCGGGTCAGATCTGTCTCGGATATTTTTCCACGTTCAGGTTCTTTCAGGATAACGTCAGGTTTATTTTCCTGCTTAGTGGATTCAGTTTTTTTTTTAGTACCGGAGTTCCTGTTTTTTCCGGAGTTGATATCTCTTATTGAACTTTCAAGTTGGGTGACATATTGCAATATCTTTCTGGAGAGATTCAGATCAAGATGGTCGATTTTGGCACTCAAATTTTTTTTAAGGGCAATCAATTCAGTATCAATATATTTTTTGTCACTATCTGATTTGGAAGAATTTTTTAATTCTTTCTCCAGTAGATCAACACTTCTGTCAAGTTTTCCAAAACTACCTTCAAGTTTTCCAAAATTGCTTTCAAGTTTTGCAATTATGATTTTATTTTCCGCCAGGATCTGTGTTGCTTCTTCAAGTGTAGCAAGTTTTGATTCCACAGAGAGCTCAATATCTGCCACTTTTTTGTTAAGTGCTTGATTTTGAGACGAAAGTTTTGAATTAATGGATGTATTGATATTCTTTGATATAGCAGCATCAATTTTGGAATCAAGTTTAGAATCAAGTTTATCGTCAATGCTGGCTTCAATGGATTTTATAGCGGCTACTTTTTTCTCAATATCGGTTTCGATGGTTTTGATAGAAGCGACTTTTGCCTCAATCTCAGCTTCAATTGTCTTTACTGAAGCCATTTTTTCCTCAATTTTTGTTTCAAGCTCTTTTCCGTTTTCGTTGACAATGGTAAGAGTCTCCTGATTGGTTCTATCAAGAATATGAAGAGCACCCTGATACTGGTCTGCAACTTTTGTAATGCTTTCCTTGATGAGATTGAGGTTTTTGTCTGTCTCTTCTTTATCTGATTTAACACCGGCAATAAGGGTCAGTTCATCCTGAATTGCTATTATCTCTTGTTTGAGTTCGGGAATATCTTTTTCAAGAGAGAATCTAACTTTTGCAAACTCAACTTCAAATGCATTGAGCTTTGCTTCAAATTCCTTTGCTACAATATCTACCTGTGTCTGGTCGGAATTTAGAATCGCCGAGACTCTCTCTTTAATATCAAGGTAGCCATAGACCAGAAATGCCCCAATCAAACATGGCAGGAGAATAGAGATAATGGTAATCCTGTTGCCGAGCTTTTCGATTTTCTGGTCATTCAGCCGTTCTTTGTACAGAGCTGCCGATATATCACCAGCATCATCACTGTTTGATATAGCGAAGTCATCTATCAGGCGTCTGTTACCACTCAATTTTTTCTCCATTTATCTGTTTTAGAGTTTGTGTGGATTGAATCCATTGTAGATTCCGTACGGATTACATATAGTTTTCCAGATAATTAAATTGGCAAGAGCATTGTAGGGGCAATCCTTTGTGGTTGCCCTTCAAAATTGAGAATATCAAAATATTTTTCTGGAAGTCTATAGCAACTATTCCCATTCAATTGTTCCTGGGGGTTTGGATGTGATATCAAAAACTACACGATTAACACCATCAACCTCGTTAATAATACGGTTGGAAATTTTTGCAAGAAGGTCATGCGGCAGGCGTGCCCAGTCTGCTGTCATTGCGTCTTTGCTGTTTACCGCTCTGATAGCAATACAACTGTCATAGGTACGTTTATCTCCCATAACACCCACGCTTTTTATTGGCAGGAGAACCGCAAAAGATTGCCAAAGCTCTCTGTAGAGTCCTGCCTGACGGATCTCTTCGAGGAGCAGAGCATCGGCTTCCCGTAAAATGCTCAGACGTTTTTCCGAAACAGCCCCCATAATCCGTATTGCAAGCCCGGGTCCAGGGAATGGCTGTCGCCAGACCATATCTTCATTCAGCCCAAGTTCAATGCCAAGTTTCCTTACCTCATCTTTGAATAGCAGTTGAAGCGGCTCAATGAGTTTCAGGTTCATTTTCTCCGGCAGTCCTCCAACATTGTGGTGTGATTTTATGATGGAAGTTGGTCCTCCAAAAGCAGATTTGGATTCAATGATATCAGGGTAAAGAGTACCTTGACCTAAAAAATCGGCACCTTCAATTTTTGCTGCCTCAGCCTCAAACACCTCAATAAACAATCTGCCGATCTCTTTGCGTTTTTTCTCTGGATCCGTCACATCTTTGAGAGCATCCAAGAATTTTTTTCTCTTGTCAACAAAGGAGATATTCATATCAAGGTTTGCGGTAAGACTTTTCTCAAGATTCTCTTTTTCATTCTTTCGTAACAGACCATTGTCAACAAAAATACAGTGTAAATTCTTGCCGATTGCCTTATGAATCAGAAGAGCCGCAACTGATGAGTCAACCCCGCCGGAAAGTCCCATAATAACTTTTTTATCCTGGACAGCTTCTTTGATCTGAGCAATTGCACCATTGGCAAAAGATTCCATGTTCCAGCTTTTTTTGCAGTGACACACATCAAACAGAAAATTTTTTATCATTGCTGTACCATTGATGGTATGTTCAACTTCGGGATGAAACTGTAGGCCGAAAAGACGATTTTTAACATCAGCAATGGCAGCTATTTCGGTATTTTCAGTCGATGCAGTTACAACAAAATTATCAGGAAGGTTTTCTGTAGAATCTCCGTGGCTCATCCAGCACTGAAATGAAGAATCCATGCCTTTGAACAAAGAGAGGGAATTTTGCTCATTTGTCTCTTCATGAGCATTCTTTGTTTTTTGAGAAGTATTATTTATGCTTTCAGGGGTATTGGATATTGTTTCAAAAATATTTTTAATCTTAAGAGTTGCAAAACCGTACTCCCGTTTTACGGGACGGGCGATTTTACCGCCCAGAGCCTGAATCATAAAGTGCATTCCATAGCATATACCAAGAACAGGAATTCCAAGTTTGAAAATACCGGGGTCTATGGATGGACTGTTCTCTTCATAAATGCTTGCGGGACCACCCGAAAGAATTATTCCATCAGGGTTGAGGGCTTTGATTTTATCAAGAGAGTGTCCAGCAGGTTCAATTTGACAATAAACCTCATTTTCTCTTACACGTCTTGCAATCAGCTGATTGAACTGGGAACCGAAATCAACTATAAGTATCATTGAATGATTTTTCCTCATTTTTCTGAGTCTACTGAAATTATAAATGAGCATACTGAAATTATAAATGAGCGTACTGTACTTAAAATTATAAACAAGAGTACTGAAATTATAAAAAAAAGTACACGTAATTTTAAATTTCAGAGATTATCATAATAGTAATTTTGTCATGATAAGCGTATATTTCTCTTATACTTCAGCTAAAAAATCAAGTTGTTTTTATCCGCTATTGCCAATCCTTGTTTAATATGCTTTAAAGATGCCCAAATTTAAAATTTTCAATATTGAAAATGACATGAATTCATTT
>JADGBP010000199.1 GCA_015231395.1 Desulfamplus sp.
TTGCTATTCAAAAAATTGTTAGAAAAAGCAATGGACAAAGAGATAAAACATGATTACAATTCTCAAAATGATACTACATTGTGTCACCAAAAACGGTTGTTATTGCCTCCACAACAACATATTAAACCAAATTATTAAAAAGGACATTTAATTATGAACAATCAAAAAATTATACTAAGGGCAGATCAAATACTAAGGACAAATCCGAAAAATCTGTCCGCAATCAACTCAATCCATCAAAACTCCATATTTGCAATAAATTTAAGATCCATGTCTAAGATCAATCAAAAAATTCTTTCATTAATCATGGGGACAATTATCTTTTTTTGCATGATGACATTTACCCAGAAAGCACTTGCTCAAGATGATGTGTTTACACCGCTGCCCGGAGAAGGAAAAAAATGCAAAATAGGAGAAGATTACTATTTTGAATACAGTTTTGATAAAACACCGCAGTTGGGCACAGTGATTCTTAAAATTCAGGTATTTGATAGGGACGGCAACAAAGAAACATCTTTAAAAATAGCTGGCGATGCCGGAATGCCAACCATGAGGGGGCATCATGACACAGGCATGGTGGAGTTTCAGAAAAATCAAAAAGGCGATTATCTGCTTCCCGTGAATATTGTAATGCCTGGTGAATGGGATATCCGCATAATTTTCAGTAAAGATGACAAGCCTATATATAAAGGAAGTATAAATTTTAGTGTGTAATACTTTTTCATAAGAGCCGGTTTAAATATTCAGGCTCTTATGAATTTTTTATGATGCATAATTCTCCGGTTAAGGCAACTACTCAAGGGAGGCAAAATGTGTAATCAGTTGAATAAATATCAGATATGGTTAAGATGGTTACGCTCAAGGTTATTTCTTATGATTGCCATGTCATCATTTTTTGGTTTAACAATTTTGGGACTAACACCTTTGGGACTAACACCTTTGGGACTGATATCTGAATGCCATTCTTCAGACTATCTTCTTTTTTTTGAGGCTCAAGGTATTGCCGGATACTCAAAGCAGGAAGATAAAATGATATGGTATTCCAAAACCAGTGAGGATGTTATGCAAAAGCCCTCTGTTGGATTTGATTATATTCAGAAATTCTCCGGTGAAACTTCAGATTTTGGTTCATTGGCGATTCAGGCACGTTTGGCGTATGATGACCATGATAAAAATGATGACTGGGATAAAAATATAGAACTTCAGTTGTATAATGCCTATTTTAAATACAAATACAGCGGGTCTGATATATGGCTTGGGCATAACCGCCCGGCTCTTGGTATCTCTTCTTATTTTGATACCCACGGGCTTCTTTTAACCAATCTCTCCATGAACGGTTTTGGTTTTGACAGAGACTGGGGTATTGGTGCCTACAGGGAACTTGACTGGGGAGATGTAACCCTATCTTTGACCACCGGAAGTGGAATGCCGATCTATTTTCAAAGTAATTATCTGGCTTCTGCAAGAGTGTCCAAAGGTTCTTTGAATCAAGATAACTACAATATTGGCCTGTCATTCGGTCATGGAGATACTCTTCATACAATGGGCTATGAGTTGATGATGGATAAGCCGGAGTTTTTTTCCATGGCAGCAATGGACGCCTCGTATTTGTGGGATAATTTTGAGGCAAGGTTAGAATTTATGGGTGGTAGGAATAGAGACAAGGAGTCATACGCCGTATGGGGCAGATTTGGTATAAACCTGATGGATGAAGGGCGGCTGAAATTTGAGGTGCAGCCTATTGTATCCAGAACAGGCTCTGATGACAATTATGAGATATCCTTGGGCACCTCGTATGTGCTTACATCAGACATAACGCTTCGTACCATGTATGATTATGACCACAACATGGACGATCATAAAATTATTTTTCAGCTCTATTATTACAACAAAATATGAGGGAACCATGAAAACAACAACAAGGTACATTTTTTCTATTGCTTCCATATGTTTATTCATCTCATTTATATCTCTTTCATCTGTTCTGGTTCTGATTTCATCTGATACTGTCCATGCTGCTGTCGGCTGTGACCTCAATGACCCTGACAAGGATGTTGCAAGGCTTTTCCCTGACTCAACCGGATACAAAACTTTCTATATGTCAATAGACAAAAAAGGAGGGGATCCTCTGGTCAGAGAGATTGAAAAAAGGCTTGGTGATAAATTCAAGGGCTTATATGAGACCGCAGATGTTCCTTATACGGTTTACGAGATTTATAAAGGAACGGAAAAAACGGGTTATATTCACGGTGTTAATCAAAAAGGGCAATATGGCGGTATTCAGGTATTTCTCTCTCTTGATATGGAGGGAAATATCAGAAATTTCTATTTTCAAAAACTTACCTCCAGAGCAGCCAGGGTTTTAAGGGAAAAGAGTTTCGGGTTGCAGTTTGTGGGATTGAATCTGGCTGATTTTTACAACTATGATATTCAAAGTGGCAAAAATTTAAGCCCCGGGAAACTGGATAATATTCAAAATCCTTCTCTTGATGCTGAGTCTGATTTTAGGGCTGCATTGCGGGCAACAAAGAAAAATCTTATCCTGATGGATGAGTTTGTTTTTGATAACAAATATTTAAAGAAATAAATACAGGGTAGGGCAAATCAATTAAGATAACAGAATAAAATGAGCAAACTAAGGAATGAGTCCGAAAAACTTACCCAAACTCCCCCTCTCCAGATATGGAGAGGGGGCTGGGGGGTGAGGTAAATGGGCAGGTTATTTAAAACCGATTCCTAACAAGATAAAATGAGCAAACTAACAAGATAAAATGAGCAAGCTAACAAGATAAAACGAGCAGGATAATATGATAAGTCTTTACAAAGTGTCCTATAAAAATATTCTTCGCAAGAAAACGCGAAGTATTCTGACCATTGTCGGCATTGCACTTTCAGCGTGGGTGCTTGCAAGCCTGATGGGCTTTAACAAAGGTTATGAAGCGGCTTTGAACAAGGATATCGACAACATGGGATTTCAGGTTATGCTCATGGCAAAAGGATGTCCCTATGAGGCAGCGACCCTTATGCTTAAAGGCGGAACAGGATTGAGATATCTGAAAGAGTCAGTTGCTGACTCCATTCTTTCAGAACCTGAGGTTGAAAGAATAACTTCCATGCTGATGCAGGCTGTGTTTGACCCTAACAAAGGCGAGAGTGGCGGAATATCAGCCTATTTAGGGGTTGATCCCGCGACTTTTCCAGCCATGAAAACCTTTTTGGAATTTAAACAGGGCAAATGGTTTACAGATCCTGAAGCATTTGAAGTGGTTATGGGGTATGAGTCAGCAGAGCTTGAACAGCGTGAGGTAGGAGATAAACTTCTTATACCTGATAAGGATGTTGAGCTGACTGTTGTGGGTATTCTCAAGCGTACTGGCACACAGGATGACGGCACCATCTTTTTACCCATAAACGCAGTACAGAAAATATTTGGAAAGGAAGGAGAAATTACAAGTATTGGTATCAAGGTAAAAAAAGAGGCTGATATTGCAAAGTTTGAGGAGAGGCTCTACACCATACCTGATGTCCAGGTTGTCTCGCTTGCACAGGTTAAACAGACCATAATGAATCTGATGTCCACTGCCAAAGTCATGGTATTTTCTATTGCCGTTGTTGCGATACTGATAGCAATGGTTGGTGTAATCAACACCATTTTGATGTCTGTATTTGAGCGTTTTCAGGAGATAGGAATTTTAAAGAGTATGGGGGCAATGCCGGAAGATATTTTCAAGCTGATATGGATTGAAACGCTGATTCTCTGTTTTTTAGGCGGGGTTGCCGGAAGCACAATGGCATACGGATTGTCAAAGGTGACAGAAATACTGGTGCGTAAACTTTTGCCGTATGCACCAACTGGGTCATTAATTCAGTTGGATATAAAATTGATTTGTGTAACGCTCGGATCTGTATTGATAATAGGATTGATAAGCGGACTCTATCCCGCATGGCGTGCGGCAAGTATAAGGCCTTTGGATTCCATCAGAAGCGATATCAATTAGACTCTATCCGAGTAAAATATATTCGAGATTGATATGAAGTGATATCAATTGAATGCCAAGTTTTTTGTCAGGCACCAACACAATCGCTTGAAAAAGAGCAACAATAAAGCGAGAAAAAAAATAAAACGAGAAAAAAAATAAAACGAGAAAAAAATAAAGCGAGAAGAATATGCCAACATCTGAAATAAGCATCAATGCTAAGAATTTAACAAAAACATATCACAGGGGAAGCGAAGAGGTTTGTGCTGTTAACAATGTCTCTCTTGAAATAAAGAAAGGGGAGTATGTCTCTTTTGTAGGGCCATCAGGTTCTGGAAAGACAACTTTGATAAATATTTTGGGCTGTCTTGATAATCCAAGTTCAGGTTCACTCTCCATTGGGCAAGAAAAAGTGTTTGGAGAGAAAAAACATCTTTCTGAAAAAGTGCTTACAAAATTAAGAAGAGAGCGGTTTGGTTATATCTTCCAGAAATTCTATCTTATTCCCACTCTGACCGTAGTGGAAAATGTTCTGCTTCCATGTATCTTTTATAAAAAAGAGTCTGCTGACGGTGATGTTTCTGATATGAAAAATGTTTTGGGTCTGCTTGAGATGCTGGGCATGGAGAAGAGAATGAATCATCTTCCTGGTCAGCTTTCAGGTGGAGAGATGCAGCGTGTGGCAGTTGCCAGAGCCTTGATTAATAAACCAGAGATCCTTCTGGCAGATGAGCCGACTGGCAATCTTGATTCGTCAAGAAGTCAGGAGATTGGTCGTCTGCTCAAGGAGTTGAACCAAAAAGAAAAATTAACTGTCATTCTTGTGACTCATAATCCGGAGCTTGCAAAAAATGCGGATAGAATTGTTGAAATGCGTGATGGTGCTGTGTTTATCTAAACTCAGAATTATGAAATTTTTTCATCCATCTTCTTTGATAAA
>JADGBP010000019.1 GCA_015231395.1 Desulfamplus sp.
AAAAAATTCTCAAAGATCACCAGGCTTGAAAGGGATTCTCGCTAAGGTTTGAATTGAAATATCGCGGGTCATCACTAACTTCTTTACCTGCCCAGGAAGGCTTCTTAAACTCCTGTTCCTCTGTCTCAAGCTCAATTTCAGCAATCAAAAGCCCCTCATTATCGCCCTCAAACTTATCTATACACCACTCAAAACCCATGAAGTCTATTTTATAGCGAACTTTCTCAATTAGAGGATTTTTGCATAGTTGCAGCATTTCAAGAGCATCGTTAACCGGAATTTCATATTCATATTCAAGGCGGGATAAATTAAAAGTTTTACCTTTAATTGTAATAAATCCCTTTTGACCAGCTACTCTTATCCTTACTATAGATTGGTTACTGATAGCTGATTGGACTTCTCTGCTCAGATAACCCTGTTTAATTGACATGCATTTAATATCAGAGGTAAGCCACGAGTTATCTTTCACCAAAAATTTACGTTCTATTTCAATACCCATAATACAACCAAACTCCTGTTATAGACTTCCAGAAAAATATTTTGTTGGTATCTCAATTTTTAAGAAGGGCAACCGCAAGGGATTGCCCCTACTCTGCCGATTTAATTATCTGGAAAGCTATAGTACTAATGCTACCTAACCGCTAACTCCTCGGATGAGCCTTGTCATAAACCTCCATCAGCTTGTCAATAGTGACATGAGTATATATCTGTGTGGTTGATAAGCTTTCATGTCCTAAAATCTCCTGTATCCCTCGCAAATCAGCTCCAGCATCAAGCATATGTGTGGCAAAGGAGTGGCGAAGCATATGTGGGGAAACATGAATCCTGAGACTGCAATCCAAAACAATTTTTTCCAGAATACGTCTGATAGAGCGAACTGTCAGCCTTGTTAGATTTTTGTTCAAAAAAAGTGGTTCAAACCGATGCCCCAGCATGTGGCGATATTGAAGAATAGCTTGCAATGCCTTTTGTCCCACAGGAACCAGCCGCTCTTTTCTTCCTTTGCCCATGATTTTAATAAACTGCTTGTCAAAATCAATATCATTAAAGTCAAGAGCCGCCAACTCGGATATCCTTACGCCTGTTGAATAAAAAGTTTCAAAAATGGCAAGATTTCTTTTTCCAAGCAGAGAATCTGCTTCAATGGAATCCAGCAGAAAAAAGATATCATCTACAGTCAGAAAATCCGGGATTTTGCGAGGAACCTTGGGAGGTGGCACCATGTCTGCAGGATTAACATCAATCATTTGTTTTTGGACAAGAGAGTTAAAAAAAGATTTGAGTGCCGACAACTTCCGAGCCATTGAACTTTTTTTGATTCCAGTACCGGCAAGATGTGCCATATAGTCCCTGACAATGGTTTTATAATCCTGTCTGACAAGTTGCATGAAAAAGTCATCTGTCAGAAATTCTGGTTTGCAGTCCTTTTCAGGTTCATAACGCTTTTCAAGATAATTAATATATTCATTCAGGTCACTCTTGTATGCAGTGATGGTATGGGGAGAACATCCCTTTTCAGCCTCAAGAATATCAAGAAATGATTGTATAAGAGTTATCATTGTATTGCCATGATCTGCTTGATGTCTTCCCATACCCATCTTTTCAGGCTCTTGTCTGCAAGAATCTGTGCTGGATGGTATGTGGGCATAACATGAATTCCATTGTAATTATGAAATCTTCCTCTTGAAGTTGTGAGCATGTATTCTCTTCCCATCAGAATTTTCAAGGCTGAATCTCCAAAAGTACAGATTATTTCAGGGTTTAACCTGTGTATTCTATTTGTTGGTTCGGTTTTGTTTGTTGGGTCTGTTCTATTTGTTTGAATTGTGCTGGCGCTCTTCTTGTCATTAATCAATTGTTCTACCTGATTACGGATATTATTTACCTGTTCGCGGACTCTGGGGATACCACGGGTATAATCAAGTGATTCAAAAGTAGTCAAACAGATAGTGTTTCTGTTCAGATTCATGGCTTTGAGTATCTTCAAAAACAGCTCACCAGAAGGCTCTGAGTAATTTAATGTGTCGCTGAAAAAAAAGATCTTTGAATTCAGATCTCCGGTAGATTGAATCAAATCCTCTTTAAAATCAACTCCGTCATTGATCGGTGGAATTATTGCACCGGAAGGTTTTATTTTACCAATCTGATTTATTTTACCAATCGGATTTATTTTACCTGACGGCATTATTTTATCAGAGGGTGCTATTGTACCAGTCTCAGTTGCACTACCAGTTTCAGTTTTTTTACCAATCTGAACTGTTTTACCGGTCTGAACTATTTTATCGGTCTGAGCTCTTTTAACAGTCCGAGTTCTTTGATCTGACGGCGATATTTTAGCATCCGCAGACTTTTTATCACCCCATGTCCTGATTATGCTCAGAGATTCATCAGAGAGCTCGAGATATTCCACACCCATCTCTCTGTTCCATGACAGAAGTTCATAAGTTCCCTGAAGGATTTCAAGAAATTCGAGTCTCAAATTATCCTTCCATAAGTTTTAAAATCTGTCCGCTTATGTTTTCAGCAATATTATAGATTTGCTCTGCTTCCTTTTGAGTTGGAATACCGGATGGAAGCAATCCAAAATCGGCGGGGTATCGAGAGTCAATGTAGATTTGATCTATTATATCCAGTTTATCTTGTTCAATATGAATTTTTTTCAAGACTTTATCTGGAAACAAACCGTATATTTTTTTTAAATTATGAATTTTGGGAATGTGAATTGAATGCTCTTCCAAAACTGCTTTAAAAATTTTTTCAATACATTGCTGACTGTGAAACATTACAAGATTTGCAAGATATTCATTTTTCAAAAGCTCTCTGGCACCCTGCAAATCTCTTTTGGCAAATTCAACCCATGATACAGTTGACTCTTTCATAGCAATCTTATTCCATTCTGGTTAATTTGCTTTATAAATGAACTGCCGATTTTTAAAAGTTGTGCCCATTCATCTTTTGTATAAACCAATATATCGATTAGCGATGTTGTAGTTAAGTCAGAAAGGGAATTGGCAACTTTTATTCTTCTGTCAATTTTTTCCAGATAGTTTTTCGCAAAACCCTCTTCATCCAGCACTACCATAATATCAATATCACTCTCCTTGTGAGGAGTTCCGTAGGCATGACTTCCAAATAAGATTACATCTTTTAATCTAAAACTGTTAGATAGTCTTGATACTATATCTCGTTTTAATGTGAAGTCAAAATCATACATTTATTTGTCCCGATTGCCCTGATGAGTAAGCTTTTAACTACTGATTACCCTTGCAGATATATGATCAAGAATCTTGTGAGCCACCTTTGCCTTATCCATAAGAGGCAAATCGTGAGTTGTTCCGTCCCTAAAAAAAAACTTCACTTTATTGGTATCAGCTTCAAATCCCGACCCTTTTACGCCTACAATATTACCCACAATTAAATCCAGATTTTTCTTCTCCATTTTTTTTAAAGCATAGACATCAAGATTTTGAGTTTCCGCAGCAAAACCGGCTAAAAATTGACGCTCTTTTTTCCTCTCCCCCACCATTTTGAGAATATCAGGATTTTCTGTAAGTTCAATTGAGATGGAGGCTGTGAGGTTGCCATTTTTTTTGATCTTCTTGTCGTGTGAAGCTGATGGTCTGTAGTCAGCAACCGCTGCTACCTTGATGATGATATCTGCATCGTCCATATTTTTAATAATCTCATCTGCCATCTGTTTTGCACTCTCTATTTTTATTACATCAACGCCAATAGGAGGAGAAAGAGAGACCGGACCAGAAACCAAGGTGACTACCCCCCCCCTTTTTTCAGCAGCTTCTGCAACCGCATATCCCATTTTGCCCGAAGAGTGGTTGCTGATATATCTTACTGGGTCAATGGCTTCTCTTGTGGGGCCTGCTGATACGAGAATTTTTTTACCCTTCAAATCTTTGGGATAAAAAAGTTTGACAAGCCTGTCAAAAATCAAGACAGGATCAGGAAGTCTTCCTGCACCACTTGTTTTACAGGCAAGTTCACCTGTTCCGGGTTCAAGAATAAAAAAACCGTCCTGTTCAAGAATATCGATATTACGCTGAACAGCTCTGTTTTCATACATATAGGTATTCATGGAAGGGCATATCATTACCTTGGAGGTAACTGCCATCATCATCGTTGAGAGGGCATCATCTGCGATTCCATTAGCCATCTTTCCGATTATATTTGCCGTGGCAGGAGCAATGACAACAGCATCAGCTTCGCTTGCCCACTCAATATGACGTACAGAGGACTCTTTTGAGTTAAAAAGACCTGTACATACGTCATTTTCCGAAAGTACCCTGAATGTAGTCTCTCCCACAAACTCCAGAGCAGACTGGGTCATTACCACTCTGACATTGGCACCGGCTTTTTTGATCAGACGCAGGAGTTCCACGGCTTTATATGCAGCAATGCCGCCACAGACCCCCAGAACTATTGTTTTATCTTTTAACACAGGATCCGCCTTTTACAGGTTTGATATGATTTTAATCTTCATGAGTAAATTGGTATTTTGTATTTGCCAGTCAATCATGGCAATAAAGCCCTCTGGTTTGTATTTGCCAGTCAATTACGGCAATAAAGTTTTCTGGTGAGAGATTATCAGTCAAAAAGAGTTGATTCGCTTTCTATTGTGGATTGATTACCAGTAGCACCGGAACCTGATCCAGAGCCTGGGTTTGAATAAGAAGGCATGCTCATAGCATCTGAAGATGTCTGACCAACTGAAGGGGCAACTCCTATTTCCGCATATGTATAATAACCTTTGTCACGCAGGGTAATTACGGCACATCTTGATATTTTCTGAAAAACAAGAATGGTGGCGGACGGGGATCTTATCTGACTTACAATATTCCAGTTATCTTTCTGCATATTGCTGTTAAAGAATTTCAGAAGAGAAGTTTTGTCTATCCTTCCTTTAAGGGTAAGTATGCCGGATGTCTGCCCGGGTGTGCTTACCACCACGGTTGAGCTGTTATCAATCTTGAGATCTTTTGGAACCAGAACATCCTCAAAATCATAATAGACAGCATTTGCCTGACTCGAACCTTTAGGGATAGAAGTCTTTTTTCCAGTTCCTGATAACATACTGTTGCTGCACCCTGAAATTAGAAATAACATTGAAATTGTAATAAAAATTATTTTCAGATACACAATCTGTGCAGACATGTTTAAATTTGTAGAATGCATTTTTTCTCCATAATCAAACTATCTTCAGCCGATAGCTTTAGCCTACGGCTGAAGAAGTGAATAAAAACTAAATTACTGAGATTTACTTACGGATTCCAATATTAATTTTGATTTTCTGCAAGCTCTTTTTTGGCCGCATTTTCCTTCGCAATTACCCATACTGCATGGATAACACCTGGCAGATAGCCAAGCAGTGTCAGCAGAATATTGATCCAAAATTGCATTCCAATGCCAACCTGAAGAAAAACACCCAGAGGCGGCAACAACACAGAAAGTAAAATTTTCATAATCTCCATATCGATATCTCCTTTACAAATGAATAAATAAATAAATAAAAAATCATGACCGGAATCCGGTCACACAAAATCATGAAAACTAAAAGCATTTTCATGTTAAACGCTTCAGAAATTCTCATGGACTAATTAGTCCATCTAAACCATGGTTAATCAGAATCAGATTCGTCGTCAATTTCATCAGAATCAGATTCATCATCAATTTCATCAGAATCAGATTCATCATCAATTTCATCAGAATCAGATTCATCATCAATCTCATCAGAATCAGATTCATCATCAATTTCATCAAAATCAGATTCATCATCAATTTCATCAGAATCAAACTCATCGTCTATTTCATCAGAATCAGATTCCTCAGATAGGGTATCCAGTTTATCGTCACCATTCACAATATCCTGATTACCAGAATGATCTTCAGTCTTAACCTCTCTGTTCTTTGATGTTACACGGGAACCATCATCTTCAGGAAGCCTTGCAACAGCTATCAATTTTTCTTCATCAGAAAGATTGATAAGTCTTACACCCTGAGTAATCCTGCTGATTGTGGATATACCTTCCACATTGATTCTGATGAGTTTTCCCTTGTCTGTCACAAGCATAAGCTCATCGCTATCCTCAAGCAGAAGCAGCGATACCATCATGCCATTCCGTGTGGATGTCCTGATAGAAAAAACTCCTTGGCCACCACGTCCCTGTGGTCGATACTCCTCAATTTTAGTCCGTTTTCCATAACCATTTTCTGTAACAGTAAGAAGTGTCTCTCCATGACTCAGTGCCTCCATGCCTACAAGCTGACCATCTTCCTCTATCCGCATCCCTCTGACTCCCATGGAACTTCTTCCCATAGGGCGAACTTTTTCTTCATTGAAACGGATAACTTTTCCTGCTTTGGAGCCAAGAAAAATATCCATGGTACCATCAGTTATACGTGCTGCAATAAGTTCATCACCCTCTATTAGCTTTATTCCAATCAATCCATCTGATTTTGATCTTGAATAGGACATAAGAGCTGTCTTTTTGACCCATCCTCGCTTAGTAGCCATGATAACATATTTTCCATCTTCAAATTGAGGAACGGTTAGAACAGTTGCAAGCTTTTCACCTTCTGCAAAATTAAGAAGATTCACGATTGCCTTGCCAAGACTTGAACGACCGGCCATGGGAATTTCATACACCTTTGTCTGATATACTTTTCCCATATTGGTGATGAATAAAAATGTGTGGTGGGTGGAAGCCACAAAAAGATGTTCCACAAAATCATCTTCTTTGGTACCCATTGCCATTTTACCCTTGCCGCCCCTGTTCTGTATCTCATAGAGGGTAACCGGATTTCGCTTGATATATCCGGTTCTGGAGATTGTAACCACCATGTCCTCTTCAGCAATCAGATCCTCAATATTGATATCCCCTGAATATTCCAAAATCTCTGTACGCCTTGGGTCTGAAAATTCGGCTTTCATTTCAGAAATCTCTTCTTTTATGATATCTCTGACAACATCATCGCTTGAAAGAATTTCTCTGAACCACGCTATATCTTTTGATAAAACGACAAATTCCTGTTCAATCTTGTCTCTTTCAAGACCGGTAAGCCTCTGTAGCTTCATGTCCAGAATAGCCTGTGCCTGAGGTTCTGAAAAATCAAAGGTCTCCATCAATCCTTTTTTCGCCTCTTCAGGAGATGCAGACGCTCTGACAAGAACAACAACATCGTCTAAATTATCCAGTGCTTTTTTTAGCCCTTCTAAAATATGAGCTCTCTCTTGAGCCTTTTTAAGATCAAAGATGGTTCTTCTGTTTATCACCTCTTTTCTGTGATTAATGAACTGCTCAAGAAGCTGTTTGATATTAAAGAGCTGAGGCCGCTTATTGATCACAGCAAGGAATATAATGCCAAAACTTGACTGCATGTTTGTGTGTTTATAAAGTTGGTTCATAATCACATCTGCAATCTGGTCTCGCTTAAGCCCGACAGCTATTCTCATGCCGTCTCTGTCAGACTCATCCCTTACAAACGCTGCCCCCTCAATCACCTTTTCCCGCATCAGTTCGTCAATTTTTTCAACCAGTCTTGCCTTGTTTACCTGATATGGAAGTTCTGTAACAACAATGGTCTCTCTCTGAGTTTTGCTGTTAACCTCAACCTCCATTTTAGCTCTCATGGTTATCACGCCTCGACCCGTTGTATAAGCTTCATAAATACCCTTTCTCCCATGAATTATTCCATAAGTGGGAAAGTCAGGGCCCGGGATATGATTCATAAGTTCCGGTATCTCCATTTCAGGATTGTCCAGAAGTGCTGTTATGGCATCGGATATTTCACCTAAGTTATGGGGAGGAATATTTGTGGTCATTCCCACTGCGATACCAGAAGAGCCATTTACCAGAAGTGCCGGAAACTTTGTAGGAAAGACAGATGGCTCTTCCATGGTTTCATCATAGTTGGGAATCCAGTCCACAGTATCTTTTTCAATATCTGCGAGCATAAGGTGAGCAAGTTTTCTCATACGGATTTCGGTGTATCTCATGGCTGCAGGAGAGTCACCATCTACTGAACCAAAGTTGCCCTGACCATCAACAAGAGTATAACGAAGAGAAAAATTCTGAGCCATACGTACAATAGTGTCATATACGGCGGAATCTCCATGCGGGTGATATTTACCAATAACATCACCAACTATGCGTGCGGATTTTTTGTAGGGCTTATTCCAGTCATTCCTCAACTGCCTCATGGCAAAAAGAACCCGCCGGTGGACAGGTTTTAAACCATCTCTGACATCAGGTAATGCCCTGCCTATGATGACACTCATTGCGTACTCAAGATAGGAGGTTGTCATCTCCTTCTCAATGCTGGTAGTATTTTTATCTATATTATGGTCTTCATTATGAACTATATTATGATCTTCATTATGAACTATATTATTATTATCTTCATTATGATCTTCAGTTGTCATTCAGTATCCTTTATAATTTTTACTTTGCCGGGCTCCACAATATTCTGAAAATTCGCAAAATAAATTTCCGCGAGAGTCACAAAGAGAGTTACAATAAGTGGTCCGTAAATAATGCCGAGAATCCCATATACCTGAAGTCCTCCCAAAATTCCGAAAAAAACAATCAGTGGATGCATTTTAACCCGGTCACCCACCACTTTGGGTTTGAAAATATATTCAACGCTCCAGGAGATAATTCCATAAAACAGCAACATAAATAATCCCTGGGCAATTTTATGTTTTAAAATTAAAATAACAGCAGCTGGAATTAAAACCACTCCAATTCCAACAATGGGTAAAAATGCTAAAAATCCCATGAGCACACCCCATAGAAAAGGCGAACTCAAGTTAAATAGAAAAAAAAGGATTCCGCCTATTACCCCCTGTATCAGCCCCGCAAGACCATTACCAACCAGTATGGCTCCAGCCATCTCCTTGAATTTAACAAATATTTTTTCATTATGTTCATCTGGAAGGGGAGATAAATTATATATGTAAGCCACAAGACGGTTACCATCAATGAGCAGGTAATATACAACAATAAGCATCAGGCAAAAATAAAAAACAATTTTAAACACATTGGAAGCAATGAAACTCGCTTGCTGAAACATTGCCAGACCTATAATTCGGCTTAATTCCGAAACTGGCTGTACCAACTCTTCCCATGAAAAGACAATATCAAAGCCCAAAGTGATCATAAAGGTATTAAGTTTTTCCAAGAGATGGGTATTTTCAAGAATTTGTTTAATCTGATTACCCAGAACAGCATTTTTGCCCATAAGATAAAGGTCATACGCCTCTTTGGAAAGAATACCGACAAAAAAGACTACCGGCAAGAACACAATAAAAAACACAAACAAACATGTAAGGAGCGAAGATATAGAAGGATTGAACTTTTTTAAAGCGATTTTATAAAAAGGCCTGAACACACCGGTAGTAACAAAACCAAGAACAATGATCGCGTAAAATGGAATAAAAAGGTGTCCTACCATAAAAATTGATATAAAGAACAAACATATAAAAAAAAGAAAAACCGCCTTTTCGGAAGTACTATCCCACAAAATTTCACCTTGATTTTGAAGTGTTTGACATAAACAAAAAATACTTCGGTACTACTGTGCTTTCTTGAATAAAAAATCCTTTGGCACTACAGACTTCCAGAAAAATATTTTGGTATTCTCAATTTTGAAGGGCAACCACAAAGGATTGCCCCTACAATGTTCTTACCAATTTAATTTATGTGAAAGTCTCTACAAGTTTCATTATTCGTTGTGCCTGAGAGGGCATGACCGTTATCTGGAAAACTATACATTGATTTCCTGAAGGAGTTTATAACATTAAAAACTATCTGCTGATACATCCCAATGCAGCCATGAGCAGAATGATCTCATAAATGATCACCTGAGTAAAGTTTCCAAAAAAATGATACACGATACCGCCACCAATAATTGCCGGAACTGCACTAAACACCATAATTCCAAGTTTTCTGCTGATATCCATTTTTATTAACCTCATTTGTAAATATGTTTTAATACTTGATACACTCATGTTTATAGGCTTAAGCCAATCATTCCTCTCCAATCATTTCTCTCCAATGATGTTTTTCTAAGGGAAAGAGCATCAGCCCCCATTATCAGTTATCTTTCAATAACCATAGCCATACCCATGCCGCCACCGATACACATGGATATCAGACCTGTGGAATAACCTTTTCTTTTCATCTGATGAATGGCTGTAACCATCTGTCTTGCACCTGTACATCCAATGGGATGCCCAAGAGATATGCCACTTCCCAGCTCATTGGGTTTTTGCACATCAATTCCAAGCTCTCTGATACATCCAATTGCCTGAGCCGCAAAGGCTTCGTTAAGTTCAATCAGGTCAATATCTGCAATAGTCATCTTTGCTCGTTCCAGAGCCATTCTAACTGCTGGCACAGGTCCAAGACCCATATATGCTGGATCCAGACCGCCAGAAGCAAATGTTTTGACACGGGCAAGTTTTTCAAGACCCAGAGCATCTGCTTTCTTTTCGCTCATAAGCAATACTGCAGCAGCACCGTCATTGATACCAGACGCATTACCCGCTGTGACAGAGCCATCTTTTTTAAAGGCAGGTCTGAGTTTTCCAAGCTGCTCCATGCTTGTCTCCATGGGGCGTTCATCCTTGTCCACAACCAGCTCTTTTTTCTTTGACGCAATGGTGACAGGAACAATTTCCTGAGCAAAGGTTCCATCATTAACAGCGGCAAATGCTCGGTTATGACTCAACAGTGCAAGTTCGTCCTGTTCCTGTCTGGTGATGCCATATTTTTCAACGATATTTTCAGCCGTCAGCCCCATGTGGTAGCCATAGAAAATTTCATAAAGCCCGTCATAAACCATCAGATCATGAATATTTCCAACTCCGGTCAATTCCATACGATGTCCCCATCTGGCTTTAAGAAGTGCCATAGGGGCATTGCTCATACTCTCCTGTCCTCCGGCAAGAATCACATCAGCATCTCCTGCCTTGATTGCCTGTGCTCCCAGAGCTATGGCTTTTAGACCCGAGCCGCATATCTTGTTGACCGCAAACGCTGTTGTATGCCGGGGAATACCTGCAGCAATCATTGCCTGACGTGCGGTATTCTGCCCTTGACCAGCTTGAAGTACATTACCCATGATGACTTCATCAATATGAACAGGCATAAGAGCATTATCGTAATCATATCCCTTTTTTTCAAGATCAATCACAGTCTGATCTTTAAGAGACGCGGGTCCGTAAGATTGAAATTTATCGTCTGTAACAGGTCTTAATCCAGCTCGTTTTAATACGCTTTTCATTACAATGGATCCAAGCTCAACAACAGACAGGTCTTTTAAAGACCCGCCAAAAGTTCCCACTGGAGTTCTGACACCGCTTACAATTACCACTTCTTGCATGTTAATACCTCCGGTTGATTATTGATTAGTTTCTTTACCATGAATTACCATGAAAACACATTTTGGTTTTCATATTCCGGGGTGGACGAAATACGTCCACGGACGTTTACCGTGAAAACACATTTTTGCTTTCATTCTCCGGGGTGACAGGAATTCAATCCGGTCATGAAGGTTTACCGTGAAAACACATTATTGATTTTCATGATTCGGGGTGACCGAAATCCGGTCATGAAGGTTTAATCCATTGATTGATTATATTACGTATTCAACGTATGCTGAGTTGAGCTTTTCAATGGGAATCCATATCAAAAAATATGATAAAATTCAAGCAATTCTATTTTGAGTATCCTTCATTTCCCTTGCTTTTTTACGTTGCTGCTGTTTATGACGTTCCTTACCTCTTTTAGTGTTTTTACGCACTTTTTTATCCGCATATCTTTTATTTGCTGGAGTATTAGGGATTCTGTCGGAAAAATCAATTTTGCCTGTTCTCTCACGGAAATGGAGTGTAATCGGGGTTTTTCCAAGCTCTGCGTTTTCTCGTATCTGATTCAAAAGATATCGTTTGTAGGAGAAATGGACAGCATCGGGATAATTCACAAAACATACAATGGTAGGGGGTTTGACAGATATCTGAGTGGAATAATAGAATTTAAGACGCTTCCCCTTGTGAAGTGGAGGTTCAGCACGAAAAACAGCATCTTCAATAATCCTGTTTAATAAACCAGTGTTAATCCTGTAGGAATACTCTTTATAGATACTCTCCACCATATCAAAAATTTTATGGGTTCTTAATCCAGTCAGAGCAGAGACTGTCATGGCAGGTGCAAATGATAAAAATTTTGACTGCATGCGAAGTTCATCCATAAATCGTTTTTGAGCCTTTTCATCTGCATCGATCATATCCCATTTATTAATTAAAAACAGTGCCCCGCATCCTCTGTCCTGAGCATATCCGGCAATCGTTATGTCCTGATCCGTAACCCCCTCACTGGCATCAATCAAAATTAGAGCTACATCACACTCGTCTAAGCTGTGAAGGGATTTGATGATGGAAAATTTTTCAATTTTTTCTTTTACTTTGCCTTTGCGTCTTATTCCTGCTGTATCGATCAATTTGAAACGCCTGCCACCATGTTCAATGGTCAATTCAACAGAATCTCTTGTGGTTCCAGCCTGCTCACTGACCATAAGTCTTTTTTCACCGAAAAGTTTATTGATCAAAGAGGATTTTCCAACATTTGGACGACCTGCAACCGCAATGCATATCTCTTTATTATCATCAACAGCAGGGGCATCTGGTTCATAATAGGGAAGGCATGTAACCATCTCATCTAAAAAACTTTCAATTCCAACGCCATGTTCAGCAGAAACTGGATGAAATTTATCAATACCAAGTGAATAGAATTCAGGGAGACCATGCTGTTGACTTGTGTTCTCAATTTTATTGATCAGATAAAATACCGGCTTTTCAGCGCGTCTTAAAATGTCTGCAAGATCACGGTCAAATGGAGAAACGCCAGCCCTTCCATCAAGGACAAATACAACAACATCTGCCTCATTTACCGCAATTTCAACATGCCGCCTAATCTCTGCGGCAAAAATATCATCATCAGAAAGTAGGAATCCTCCGGTATCAACCAGTGTAAATTCTTTTTCATTCCACACGGCATCTGCGTAATGCCTGTCTCGGGTAACTCCCGGGAAATCATCCACAAGTGCTTTTCTGGAACGTATAATTCTGTTGAAAAGGGTCGATTTCCCAACATTGGGACGTCCTACAAGAGCAACAACCGGCTTCATTTATTTTAAATCTCCATAGTTAAACGGTTATGACCAGATCAAATTCCAGCCATCCCTCCCTGAATCTACCCTGAATATGCGAATATACACTGAATAATCCTGAATAACGAAAAACAATGCTTGAATTAACGTCTGATTCTTAACTCCTCCACGTAATTGTTGATTCTGACAAAAGGGACATAAAGATGATCTGTGTTGAGAATATGATTGACTAACCAATCCTTTAAATTACTAAC
>JADGBP010000001.1 GCA_015231395.1 Desulfamplus sp.
TCCAATGAACAGATTTATTCCAGTAAAGAGTCCAGTGAACAGATCTATTACAGTGAAGAGTCCAGTGAGCAGATCTATTACAGTGAAGAGTCCAGTGAGCAGGTCTATTACAGTGAAGAGTCCAGTGAGCAGCTCTATTACAATGAGGAGTCTAATGAACAGGTATATTCTAATGATATATTATCAGAGTCACTGCCGAGCAACGACATCTCAATCAACAGCTCAAGGAATGCCTCTTTCTGGTTAAATTATAGATCACTTTTATTTTTGCTTTTGATAATAGTTGCTATTAGCGTCTCTGCCTTTTTGATGCTAAGAGAGCGTCATGCTCGCTTTATAAACTTAAATGAACATCTTTCTACTTCTATTCAGGCTGTTTCTGAATCTCAAAAAACAATGGACAAGAGTCTTGAAGAGCTTCAAACCATTATAATGCAGGATATGTCTGATATGGAAAAGTTAAATCAAAGTTTTCAGCAGATAGTAATAAAAATGACATCTGAAAAAGATGCACAGCAAAAATAATATCTGAAAAAAAATGATTCACGCGGAGTAAAATTTATATGGCAAAAAAGAAAAAAAGTATTGAACTGATTCTTGCAGATGCGGAAAAATTCTTTCAACGGGGAAATTTCCCACTTGCTCAGCGGGAGTTTGAAACCGTACAGAAAACATTGCAACGTGATGATATTGCGGAAAAATTAAAAATCTGTGAGAGGGAAAACAGGGCTCTGAGGGCAAAGGAGCTTATCAAGAAAGGCAGCAGGGCAGCCAGCAAAAATGACCTTAAAAGTGCTTTGATTAATTTCAAAGAAGCGTTGACATTGCAGGATGAGCCTGAAGAATGGCTTCAGGAGAAAATTAAGTCTCTTCAGAATGAACATTTGGCAGACAGTGCTGATGCTGATGCATCAAAGGCAGAAGCAGACGGTCGTTTTGCAGATGCTGCCTCACTTTATGCTGTTGCAGCAGAAAAAATGGGTAACCAGAATCTCTTGTTGAAAAGTGCATCATGTCTTGTAATGGCAGGTGACTATGCAGGTGCTGTCCAGTGTTTTTCATCAATTTATGAGTATAAGGAAGATGATAAGAATAAGGGAGATGATAAGGATGAGTCTAAGAGAGTTGATGCACATAAGGGAGTTGATAAGTATAAGAAATATGGAGAACGATCTACATATGATTATGGTTTTGCTCTTGCAAAAACAGGCTGTTGTCTCAAAGCACTTGATATCTGGAAATATCTTTCAGACAAAAACGGAGTTTTTTTGCAACAAAAAAGAGATGTTTTTACCCTGGCACTCTCTGAAATTTATGAAAAACTTCTTAAAATAATAAAAAATATAGCAAAATTATCAAACTCTGAAACATCAAATTTATCAAATTCTGAAACATTATCTAAACCACATATTTGTGATCAATCGCTTAACCATTTGCTCTCTTTTGAGTTATTTTCAGAGATTCAAAATTTATCTGCCCAAGCAGGAGAACTCTATGCCCTTTCTTTTGATCTGGGGGAAGATTCTCAGCAGCAGCTTCTTGAAAAAATATGTAATTATCTAAAATATGAACTGATTGATATGGCATGGAACAGAGAAGATTATAACTCTGTTTATAATACTCTTGAACAGATTAAAATTGACGGTAACGAACAGGTTAAAATTGGCACTGACCCTGTAATTTTATCCTTAAAGGCCAAAACCGCATTTCATGTTTCAATTAATAATCCTGCCGCTCTTAAAACCATGGTAGATTACTGGTTTACAGCAATCTACTCAATGGAAACTGCTGTAAAATTATCACCGGATACGGTTAAACGGGAAAAAATTCAGCAGAAACTTATAAAAATGGCTGAGTCTGTTATCAATTCTCATATCAATACTCCGGAAGGGACTTCTTCAATAATCCAGTTTAAGCTTGAAAAAAATCTTATTGCTGATCTGGTTAAGATTGCCCGAAAATTAGAGACTAAAGGGAGTTCTTATACAGAGTTTATCTGTACCCCTGGATATGCTGCTCTTTCCGGCATTTCAGACAAGATATTAAAGATTATAGCTTCAAACAGAGACCTTTTTGATAATACCGCACACTATCTTGAAACCGGTGGATACTACTGCGATGCATGGAAAAGTCTCTATCTGTTGAAAACTGGTGATCTGGACAAGGCTTTTGCTCATCTGAAAACTTTATCGCAAGATAACATTGACGATCAATTCTCCATGTATGTAAAACAGCTTGTCTGCTACGAATATGGGAAAGCCGCTATCGAAAGAGGACAGAAGGATTTTTTGAAGTATTTTGATGAAACTCATCTTCTTTTTAAATCAAATCCTGTTCTTGAGAAGCAATTGATGGAATTTATTCATGAAGTTAGTGATAAAGATAACTACATGGAACTGTTGCATAAATATGACCAGGTAATGTCCCTGCTTTATCAACACAATCCGTCGGAACAGATGGCAAAAATATTTTCCTTTGTGATGATACATTCTGCCATTGCCCGTGCCAACAAAGGTATTTTGCAACCTATTGCCATGAAGCACATTGCCCAAAATGCCATAAAGCTTGATCCGAATAATGGGTATGCTCAGGAAGTCATTGAGGCTGTTGAGATAAAGGAAAGTCTTGAAGAGATGGGATTAGCTATCTCCAGAAGAAAATTTGTAAAAGCCGCTAAAATCGTCAATGCATCACCCCATAACCAGATTAAAAATTATTATTTTGAGGCATTGTCTCATCATATCGATCATTGCGAGCAAGATTATTATGATGAGCCTGAATTTGTTTTGGTACTGATGCAGGAGATGTATGAATCAGCTTCAATGGTTGATAGTGATCACTATATAACCAAAGATATGAAGCGTTTGATTTCCATGTGGATGAGGAAGAGATAAGATTATGAATCCATTTAAAGTGTTGAATGTAAATAGAGATGTGAGCCAAAAGGATATTATCAGTGCTGTTGCCTTAGCCATGAGGGCAAAAAAATATAGTGCCTCTGAAATTGCCATTGCACAGAAAACGTTGCTGGATCCTGTTTCCAGAGCTGCTGAATCTTTTTTGGAATACATTGATATTGGTGATTATAAAGAGCATCTGCTTCGTGAAATTATTCAGGAATGTGGCACAGCCGATGTAACTCAAAAAGGTGGCACAACCGGTGTAACTCAACAAGGTGGCACAGCCGGTGTAACTCAACAAGGTGGCACAGCCGGTGTAACTCATGGTGATGGAATTGATAGATTGGTGGATGTTGAAAACCTTCAGTATCTGGAACTTTTTCATACCTGATGGATTTTTTGTTGTGTTGGATAAAGTTACATGAAGGAAAAAAAAGAGTTTCTAAGGAACAAGCTGATTCAGTTTCAAAGGAAAATAGCAGATCAGAATCATGAACTGGCACAGCAGCAGGAGGAGTTCAGACAACGGGAACATAGTTATTATATGAGCCTATTTGAAATTCTCGATGCCTTTGAAAATATTGACGCGACTCTTGAATCTAAAAAAGATGAACTTGACAAGACCGCCAAAATGCTGGGGCGTAATATCCGTTCCATTCATAAAAAAGTCAGCCGTCTTGTCAGGTCGGCTGATATAGTTCCCATTGAGTTTCCAGATAACAGGGCAATTATGACTCTTTGCAAGGTGGTGGAGACTCGTTCTGATCCTGAACTTGAGAATGAAACTATAATCTCTATTGTGAAAAATGGTTATATTAACATGGCGGATGGTACTGTCCTCAGGAAGGCTGAGGTGATTACGATTTTTAATAATGAATCTCTTTGATTTCTACTTTTAATTCTATAATGTATCTAATTGAAGCAATCGAATCGAATTGACAATGACACGCTTTGCATTACTTTGAGTTTGAATATATAAAAAACTCATGAAGAGTGAAAAAGTAATTCATAAAAACAGACTCATGTCATAAAGCCAGACTCATAATGGCAAAAGACTCATGGAGGAACAGTATGCAATTCGATAAATTTACCATCAAATCACAACAGACCATTCAGGCGGCACAGTCGATTGCCCTGAGAAAAAATCATCAGGCAATTGAGCCTCTACACATATTCAAGGCTATGATTGAGGACAAAGAGGGGCTTATATCCTCAATTATCAGAAAAGCCGGTGGTTTTCCTGAGCAGTTACTCAAAGCAGTTGACCGTTCTTTGGATAAATTGGTACAGGTGACTGGCTCTGCCGGAGATGTGTATCTTTCCAAAGACACCAAGCGTGTTCTTGACAGAGCCTCTGTTGAGGCTCAGGATATGAAAGACCAGTATGTAAGCCTTGAGCATCTGCTTCTTGCACTTATTTATGTTTCCGGGCCTCATCAGGAAATATTAAAAGATTGTATTAATGGGACTCCTCTTACTCGGGATATTGTCCTGACCGTATTAAAAGATATCAGGGGAAACCAGACTATTACAGATCAGAATCCTGAAGAAAAATATCAGGCTCTTGAAAAATTTGGCAGAAATCTTACTGATCTTGCCCTTGCGGGAAAACTGGATCCTGTAATAGGCAGAGACGAGGAAGTCAGACGAATTGTTCAGGTTCTATCCAGAAGACGCAAAAACAATCCAGTTCTTATCGGTGAGCCTGGGGTTGGTAAAACCGCAATTGTAGAAGGTCTTGCCCAACGAATTGTGGCAGGAGATGTCTCTGAAAGTCTTAAAAACAGAAAAGTGATTGCCCTGGATATGGGGGCACTGGTTGCAGGTGCAAAATACAGGGGCGAATTTGAAGAACGCCTCAAAGCTGTCCTAAAAGAGGTAGAAGCATCTCAAGGCGAAGTTGTGCTCTTTATCGACGAACTTCATACAGTTGTTGGGGCAGGTGCTGCAGAAGGGTCAATGGATGCTTCAAATATGCTCAAACCCGCACTTGCAAGGGGGACTTTACGGTGCGTTGGTGCCACAACCCTTGATGAATACCGAAAATATATTTAAAAAGATCCTGCTTTGGAGCGTCGTTTCCAGCCTGTATTTGCCGCAGAACCTTCAGTTGAGGCAACCATATCCATTTTAAGAGGCTTGAAGGAAAAATATGAAGTTCATCACGGAGTCAGAATAAAAGACTCTGCCATTGTAGCAGCCGCAACTCTTTCCCAGCGCTACATTGCTGATCGATTTCTTCCAGATAAAGCCATTGATCTTATTGACGAGTCAGCCTCTCGCCTCAGAATTGAGATAGACAGTATGCCTCTGGTGATTGATGAGGTGCAAAGACGTATGATTCAGGCAGAGATTGAGAGAGAGGCACTAAAAAAAGAGAAAGATTCCGCGTCAATGGAGCGGCTTCATAAATTAGAGAAAAAAATCGGAGAGATGAGAGCAGAGATTGAGCCGATGAAACAGCACTGGGAAAATGAAAAGAGGCTCATTCAGGATATAAGCACTATCAGGGAGAAAATAGACCAGTCACAGACCGAGGCAAAAATAGCTGAAAGAGAAGGCGATCTGGCAAAAGTTGCCCAGATTAAATATGGAACAATTGAGGAACTTCAAAGAGATGTAAACGCGAAAAAAGCGGAACTTGACAAACTTCAGCAGGATAAAAGGATGCTCAAAGAGGATGTGGAAGCATCTGACATTGCTGATGTGGTCTCAGCATGGACAGGAATCCCAGTTTCAAGGATGCTGAAGGGTGAGCAGGAGAAACTAGTTCAGATGGAGTCTCACATACAGAAAAGGGTAATTGGCCAGAAAAAAGCGATTGACGCTGTTGCCAACGCGGTGCGGCGTGCACGTTCAGGATTGCAGTCAGCAGACCGACCGATTGGAACATTCATGTTCATGGGACCAACTGGTGTGGGAAAAACCGAACTTGCCAAGGCTCTTGCAGAATTTATATTTGACAGCGAACAGGCTATGGTTCGTATTGATATGTCCGAGTATATGGAAAAACACTCGGTAGCAAGGCTTATAGGAGCACCTCCAGGTTATGTGGGCTATGAAGAGGGTGGAGCTCTTACAGAAGCTGTCAGACGACGGCCATACGCGGTTATTCTGTTTGACGAGATTGAAAAGGCACATCCTGACGTGTTCAATATTCTGCTTCAGGTTCTGGACGATGGCAGAATGACAGATGGCCATGGCAGAACCGTTGATTTTACCAACACCATAATTATCATGACATCCAATGTCGGCAGTCGTTTTATACAGGATGCTGGTATATTCATGCAGAATGCAGGGAATTTTATGCCGAACTCCGGAGGATTTATGCCGAACTCCAGTATCCTGTCAAAACAATCAGATCTGTCAACCCATTTTGATCGAACTATTTCCGATCGAACTTTTTCTCCTGATCATTCGATCTTGTTTGAAAAAGGTATTTCCGAGGCTCTTAAGGCATCATTCAAACCGGAATTTTTAAACCGTATTGATGAAATTATAACCTTCCAGAATCTTTCACAGGAAGATATCAAGGCTATTGCAGAAATTCAGATTAAAGCTCTTAACAGAAGGCTTTCTGCAAGAAAAATTGAAGTAAAACTGACTGACAGTGCCATGGAGTTCATTGCTGATAAAGGATATGATCCGGCTTTTGGTGCAAGGCCGCTCAAAAGGGTGATTCAGCAGTATATGGAAAATCCCCTTGCAATGGCTCTTCTGAAAGGGGATTTCAAGGATGGAGATGCTATTGGTTTTGAAATGGATATTGATAAAGCGAGTGGAGAGAGTCTGAAAATGGTGCGGGGGTTTTGCACGACTTAACTTTTATCAATTATGAGTAAATCATGTATGAGTAAATCATGAATTTATGGGCATCTTTCATTTTCCAACTTACACTTTCTTAAGCAAACACTCTATTTTCAGGAATCGCCTCAAAAAAAGTGTAAACTACTTTTGGGTTGATATGAAGGATGCCAAAAATTTTATATGAAATTAAACAGTGATGCACAATATGTCATAGGGTTTAAACGCAACCGCCAAATATTAATTTTGTCTGTGTATATATTTATAGCGTTTTCTACCACCAATGTCTGGGGCATTCAGTCGCTCATATTGAAAGAAGGTATTGAAATCTATCATTTAGGACCTAATCTGGAGATACTGGAAGATAAATCAAATAAACTTGGCATAAATGACGTTATATCAGAGCAATATTCACGACAATTTGTTTTAAATAAGAAGATAAACCCGAATTATGGCTATACATCTTCTGTTTACTGGGTTCGCTTTCAACTTACCAATTCCATGCCACAAACTTTAGAGTGGCTTCTTGAGGTAGGTTATCCACTGCTTGATAAAATTACCCTCTTTATTCCTGAAAAAAAAGGTTACTTCAGCCTCAAAGAGGCGGGCGATACTTTACCGTTTCATGCCCGGGAGATAAAAGATCGAAATTTCATCTTTTATCTGACCGTCCCTTCTGCTGATTCAACAACTTATTATATGCGATTTCAATCAGAAAGTACCATGACATTTCCTTTGATGCTCTGGTCATGGAAAACATTTACAGAGAAAAATACTGATGGACAATATGCTTTGGGAATATATTACGGCATAATGATCGTAATGATACTTTATAACCTTTTTATTTTTTACGTACTTTCAGACCGCAACTATCTGTTTTATGTTTTGTATATTACAAGTTACGGCATCTTTCAACTCACTATGAATGGTATGGCTTACCAATATTTATGGTCAGACTCTCCCTGGTGGGCTAATCGGGTAGTGCCGTTTTCTGTAAGTATGTCATTGCTATGGGTTATTGTTTTTTCCAAATCATTTTTAAATACAGCTCATTTTACACCTAAACTCGATAAATTTTTAATTTTGCTGGTAGGTTTGATCCTTATTACCGCTATTTTATCTTTAAACATTGCATATTCGATTTGCGTTAAAATAAGCACTGCAATTGCTCTTGTAGCACTCTCTTCGGTAATTATTGCGGGTGTGTTATGTTTTCAACAAAATTACCGACCGGCACGTTTTTTCCTGTTGGCGTGGTCAACCTTCCTGATAGGAATTATTATAAGTATATTAAGAGGTTTCGGGATTTTACCGAATAATTTTGTAACGTCTTACGGTATGCAATTCGGTTCCGCCATGGAAGTCGTTTTACTTTCATTAGCACTTGCAGACCGAATCAACATTATTAAAAGCGAAAAAGATCTGGCACAGCAAGAGACCATAAAAATTCAGGAAAAATCCTACATTGAACTTAAAAAAGCGGAAGAAAAATATCGTGGTATTTTTGAAAATGCCACAGACGGAATTTTTCAGGCAAATCCTGAAGGACAAATCTTCACAGCAAATCCTTCGTTGGCAAGGATTCTTGGATTTAGAGAATCTGCGGAGATAACTGTCGGGACTGTTAATTTTGTATGGCAGTTCTATGCTGATGATGGGGAAAGAGATGATTTTGTTGAGTTACTAAAAAATGAGGGAGTTGTTAACAATTTTGAAGCCCGGTTATATCGAAAAGATGGAATTGCAATTGACGCTTCCATAAGCATTCGGGCTGTTTATGATAATAATCAGGCTATTCGCTATTATGAAGGTATAATAGCAGATATTTCTGATAAAAAACAGGCTGTTGCCTTGTTAATTGCCAAACAGTCCGCTGAATCGTCAAATAAAGCCAAGAGTGAATTCCTTGCCAATATGAGTCATGAAATACGCACTCCGATGAACGCTATTATTGGTTTTACCAATCTGGCATTGAAAACCGAACTCTCAACAAAATTGAGGGATTATTTAACAAAGATAGAATTTTCAGCAAAGTCTCTACTTGGTCTTATCAATGACATTCTCGACTTTTCTAAAATCGAAGCGGGTAAATTAGAGATGAATGCGATCAAATTTGATCTTAATGATGTCATGAATAATATTGTTAATACTTTATCCGTTCAAACTGCGAAAAAGGGTATTCAATTAACCTGTATGGTTGAGGATATCGTTCCGGCTTTTCTTGTTGGCGATCCATTACGGCTGAGACAGGTATTGATTAACCTTGCCAACAATGCGATTAAATTTACGGAAGCTGGTCATATCCGGATTAATGTGGAATTGGTAAACAGGGACGATTCTCGTTGTATTGTAAGATTCTCTGTCAAGGATACTGGAATCGGGATAACAACTGAGCAGATGTCAAGGCTATTCCTTGCATTTTCTCAGGCAGATAGCTCAATTACCCGTAAATTTGGCGGAACAGGACTTGGTTTAACTATTTCCCAAAGTCTGGTAAAGATGATGGGCGGAGAAATATCGGTAGAAAGCGAACCTGGCAAAGGAAGTATTTTCTCTTTTACCGCTGAATTTATAAGCGTATTTAAGGAAAATGTTCCGGCATATCCCGATATTATGTCAGGAGAAGAGTCAACGACAGCAATCCGGTCAAATTCACCTCAGGAAGAGGAGTTGGCAATCAGGGAGTCAATCAAGGGGTCAAGGATTCTTCTTGTTGAGGACAACTCCTTGAATCAGCAGGTCGCAATGGAGATACTTGCAGATGCAGAGTTGATTGTGGATATAGCTGAAAACGGACAAGAGGCGATATACGCGATAGATAAAAATACTTATGACCTTATCCTCATGGATGTTCAGATGCCTGTCATGGGAGGCTATGAGGCAACACAGTTGATCAGGAAAGATGAACGTTTTGCCAATTTGCCAATAATTGCCATGACCGCCCATGCCATGAATGGGATACGCGATGAGTGTATTGAGGTCGGTATGAACGACTATGTCAGCAAACCCGTTGACCCTGGACAGTTATTATCTATCCTCAGACAGTGGATAAAGCCTGTCGTAAGGAATAAAAGTGTAAATTATGAGGACGCAAGAGATAAAAATGAAGAAATAACAAAGCCTGATGAATCCCGTAAGCAGATTGATGTCGATCTTCCTGAAAGACTTACAGGGATTGATATGAAATCAGGTTTGAGTCGGGTTAGTGGTAACAGGCGATTATACAGGCAACTTCTTCTGGATTTTGCGAGGAACTATTCATCCGTAACGGAAGAAATCAGGAATCTGATAGGAACGGATGAGCTTAAAACTGCTGAACGTATTGCCCATACAGTAAAAGGAAGTGCCGGTAATCTTGCGGTAAATGGCGTATATGCGGCAGCTGGTGAGTTGGAAAAAAGTATTACAGTAAAAGATGCGGGGGCTTATGAGAAGCTGTTAAATAATCTTGACCGTGAATTGCAACCGGTTCTGGAATCAATAAAGGGTATTACGCCAGAGCGTAAGGAAAAAAAATTACGCGAAGATACGCTGCTTGATCCTACCAGAATTGCTCTAATTCTGGTAAAAATGGCAGAATTCATCAAACAAAACAATATAGAGGTTGAGACCTCTTTGGAATATCTTAAGGAAAGTATTGGCGGGTCATCGTTCAGAGAGGAGATGGTTGATCTTGAAAACTGCATAGGAGCTTTTGATTTTGTAAATGCACTGATACCTTTACGGAAGATTGCCAATACCCTGAATATCTCTCTTGAGGGATGAGGAGGTTCTTGCATGGGCTTAGCGTGCATTTACGGTGCTTATCTGGACAATATCCTAATATTAACAAAAAAGGAGAAGCTATAAACATTGCTGACAACGGAAATGATATTGCCATTGATAAGGCATATTTTGGCAGCAATTCTAAATTTGGCAGGTTATGGGATTAAAAATAGAAGCATGGTGAAATCAAGAAAAAATATAAATATGGTAAAATTCAGTGGAACAAATTGTTAAATTATTTAAATAAAGAGGGACTGAATGGACAAAAAAATTTTGGGATTATCATCGTCGGCTGTTCTGGAAGCCAGAAACAGATATGGTTCAAACCAGTTGACAAAACAGGAAGTTGAGAGTTTCTGGGACAAATATAAGGGAAATTTTGAGGATCCCATTATCAGAATACTTCTGGTAGCACTTGCGATTAACATTATCTTTGTATTTCTGGGCAAAGCACACTGGTATGAATCTGTGGGAATTGCTGTTGCTGTTCTTCTTGCAACACTTGTAGGAACATGGTCGGAACACAAAAATGAGGCGACTTTTCAACAGTTGCAGGAAGACGCATCAAAAATAAAGTGCAAGGTATTCAGAGACGGTACTGTCTCTGAAATAGAGATTGACGATATTGTTACCGGAGATTTTGTGGTTTTGCAGCCCGGAGACAAGATTCCGGCAGATGGCATTATCTACACCGGCAATCTCAAGGTGGATCAGGCAACCCTTAACGGAGAGTCGGCAGAAGCAAAAAAAATAAAACCGCCTGATGATTATTCTTCTGATAAAGACGATCAGCTTGTGGATTTCCTTGACCCTCACAAATTGTTTCGCGGGACGGTTGTCTGCTCAGGCGAAGCAACCATGGAGGTTAAAAATGTTGGCGACAGGACTGAATACGGCAAACTCGCCCTTGAGATGCAGACCGAAGATCGTGACAGCCCCTTAAAGGTAAAACTTTCCGGACTTGCAGATGCCATAAGCCTGTTTGGTTATATTGGCGGTGCTCTTATTGCAGTGGCGTTTATTTTCAAGAAGATTGTTCTGGAAAATGGTTTTAACATGGTCAGAATCATCGAGTATGTTGGCGTATGGCAAAATCCTGTGAACGATATTGTAAATGCCGTAATACTTGCTGTAATCATTATTGTTGTCGCTGTGCCGGAAGGGCTTCCAATGATGATTGCCATGGTTCTGTCCATGAACATGAGAAAAATGCTCAATGACAATATTCTGGTCAGAAAACTTGTCGGAATTGAGACATCAGGAAGTCTCAATATTCTTTTTTCCGATAAAACCGGTACCATCACAAAGGGACAGCTTGAGGTAATAAGCTTTATCAGTGGCGAAAACCAGTCGTTCAATAAATTTGACAAGATTGTAAAAGAGCTTAAAAATCTGCTGCATCTTTCAATCACACAGAACACCAACGCTCTGTTTTCTGAGAGCAAGGATGGTGGCAAGAAGATTATTGGCGGTAATGCCACAGAAAGGGCATTGGTTGGATTTATAAATATGGACGAAGGTGCTGATTATGATATTGAAAAGATATCTTCAATTCCATTCAGCAGTGACAGAAAATTCTCCGCAACCCAGATTAAATCTTCAACCCCAATACATGGTAATCAGAACTTGACCCTGATAAAGGGAGCTCCTGAAAAAATTATTGGGAAATGTAAAACATATTATAGTCACAGTGGAGAGATAAAACCGCTTTCAAACAGTGATATACAAAAACTTGAGCAGACCATGAATGACCTCGCAGCAAGGGCAATAAGGGTCATTGCTCTTGCTACGTCACAGGAGACGATTGATGAAGAGAAGCCTCTAACCGAGATGACTCTTGTTGGAATTGTGGGGATAAGAGATGAAGTGAGACCTGAAGCAGTTTCTGCCATAAAAGAGGTTCAGGGTGCTGGTATTCAGGTAGTCATGATTACCGGAGACAGAAAAGAGACCGCTATTGCCATTGCAAAGGAGTCAGGTCTGATTCAAAATGGCAATGACGCGGTTCTTACATCTGAAGATCTGCAAAAACTTTCAGATGACGAGCTTAAAAAGATGCTTCCTCAAATAAGAGTCATCGCAAGAGCACTTCCAACAGATAAAAGTCGTCTTGTAAAAGTTGCCCAAGAGTTAAATCTTGTGGTTGGAATGACAGGTGACGGGGTGAATGATGCACCAGCACTTAAAAAATCCGATGTTGGTTTTGCCATGGGAAGTGGAACTGAAGTTGCCAAAGAGGCGGGCGATATTGTAATTCTTGACGACAACTTTATCTCCATTGAAAAAGCGGTGTTATACGGGCGCACCATTTTCAAGAGTATCAGAAAATTTGTGGTATTTCAGTTGACCATCAATGTAAGTGCTGTGCTTATCTCTTTTATAGGCCCTTTGATAGGTCTTGTTCAGCCTCTTTCCATAACGCAGATGCTCTGGGTCAATCTGGTCATGGATACGCTTGCTGCCCTTGCATTTGGCGGTGAGCCTGCCCTAAAACGCTATATGAACGAACTTCCCAAAAGGCGTGACGAGGATATTGTGTCAACAGATATGCGAAGCTCTATTTTTACAGGCGGTATATTTATATCTGCCTTGAGCATCTATTTTCTCACAACAGGCTGGATAGCCGACTCGTTCAGGTTCGGGCCTGATGGAAGTCATGATATGTATCTATATACCGGATTTTTCTCATTCTTTGTATTTATCAGCATACTTAACGGCTTGAACGCGAGAACAGACAGCCTTAACCTTTTTGAACACATCACCCAGAATATGGGATTTATAAAGGTGATGTCATTCATTCTTGCCATTCAGGTTGTAATGACCTATGCCGGAGGCGTGATATTGAGGACTTACGGTCTTGTTCTGAACGAATGGCTTCTGATAATAGGTCTGGCATTTTTGATTATCCCTCTGGATCTTTGCAGAAAGCTTATAATTCGCTCTATGGCTAATAAAAGCTAATTTGATTTTGTAAAAATACATTTTTGGGATTTGATTCTAACTTTGTCCACTTATAACTTTTTGAGTCTGTCTGAATCACTGATTGCCACGGATTAAAAGATTACACGGATTCAAAAATCAGTGAAATCCGTGTAATCAGGTTAATCCGTGATTTAGACAATCGATGTTAGAATCAACCCTTATTTTTGTTTCTCATGGTCAGGAGTAGCAGGATTCCGGCCATGAGAGAAATAAATAGTTTCATCTGATTTTTAATCAACCTAAGGTCAATTAATTTTTCCATGGATAAATTAAGACAACTCATAATTGCGACAGTGGCATCATTTATAATTTTGTTTGCCGGGACTTTGGGCTATATGTTCATTGAAAAATGGAATTTTCTTGATTCTATTTACATGACAGTTCTGACACTTGGTTCGGTAGGATATAGTGAAGTCCATCCATTGAGTTCTAATGGCCGGGTGTTTACCATCTTGCTCATTATTTCTGGAATGAGCCTTATCATGTATCTTGCCGGTGTAATGGTCCAGTTTGTGGTTGAAGGAGAGATGAGATATCTCCTTGGGAGAAGAAAATTGAATAAAAGTATCAGCAAGTTGCAAAATCACTATATTGTATGTGGATACGGCAGAATTGGAAGGACGCTTTGTAACCAGATAAAGGAGCAGAACTCGGAAGTGGTTGTGGTTGAAAAAAACGAAGAGCTCATACCTCTTCTTGAAAAGGATCAAACTCTTTACATCCATGGAGACGCATCAAACGAATCAACTCTTCTAAAAGCCGGCATACAAAATGCCAAATCGCTTATTGCCGTACTTGCAACAGACATAGACAATGTGTTTCTTGTTCTTACTGCACGTCAATTGAATCCAAACATCTACATAATGGCAAGAACAGGAAGCGATAATGTTAGAAACAAACTTCTTGCCGCCGGAGCAAACAGAGTGGAATCTCCATATGAGGTAGGTGCTGTATCCATGGCTCTCAAGTTGCTCAGTCCAAGTGTCAGCAACTTTCTTGATATTGCACTTTCTCGAAAGCAGAAGGCTATCCAGATCGAAGAGGTACCTGTCTCGCCCAAATCAAAAATTCTTAATGTAATGCTCAAGGATTCAGGAATCCGTAAGAATTATAATATTATTCTTATTGCCATCAAAAAAAAGGATGGTGAGATGATATTTAACCCATCATTTGAGACTTTTCTGGAAGAAGGAGATACTATTATTGCTATGGGCGGGGCAGATAATCTAAAAAGATTCAATGAAGAGTTGAATCCTAAATAAGCAAGGCTAAGGAAACAGAAATGGAAAAGGAAACAGAAATGGATAAAAGTAATTTTTTATATAAAAATTTTTCTCATAAAAACAACTCTCCTCCTGTTATTTCCATAATAAGCAAAAAAAACTCCGGCAAAACCACTTTTATTATCAAGTTGATTCCTGAATTGAAAAAAAGAGGTTATCGAGTAGGTACACTTAAACACGATACTCACGGTTTTGACATTGATCATGAGGGAAAAGATACATACAAGCATAAACAGGCCGGTTCTGACATAGTTGCAATCTCGTCACCGTGGAAAATATCGGTGATCAAAGATGTCAGTGAGGAGTTAAGCATTGATCGTCTTGTTCAAGAGTATTTTATGGATGTGGATATTGTTATAACAGAAGGTTATAAACGTGCTGGCAAGCCCCAGATTGAGATATTCAGAAGCAGTGCCCATAAATTTCCTTTTTACAAGAAAGGAGAACCATGCCCGCTGATAGCCATGGCATCTGATATTTCTATAGATATGGACGATGTCCCTATATATGATATCAATGATATCATGGGGATAGCAGATTTGATTGAAAAAACTTTTTTGAAAGATAGCAGAGTTGATTAAAGGTGATTGGATTAAATGTGACTGGTATGAGACTGGATTATAAAGGCGATTGGATTAAAAAGTGATGGGTTAAAAAGAGACTGAATTAAAGCTATGGTCGTTTATTCCTTAATATTGTGGCTACTTTCAGAGAAGTCGTCAGTGCTTCGGGTGTGTTGATATTAAAAAAAGAGAGCATTTCAGGATCTGCCTTTGTTAACATCTCTTTGTTGATGATTTTTAAATTGACAGCATGAAAAAAATTATAGATGCGATAATCTTTTGAATTGATAAGATTTTCTATTTTTGGAATGCAGCGTTTTGAATAGATTGCACAAAGTGGTTCATAATGTCCATCGTAATGGGGAATCACCACATCGTCCTCAGACTCAATGGAATCAAGAAGCAGCCTTATTATTGAAGGTTGAATAAATGGGGTATCACAAGGCACCACAAAAGAAAAATAGCTATTTGTGTGGTAAAGACCAGAATGAATCCCTGTCAAAGATGACTGATCTTCATATAGATCTGTAACTGTCTTGACTGGGTAATCGCTGTATTCTGCAGGAGTTTTTGTTACAAGCAGTATCTCATCAAAAAACTTTTCCAGAGTATCTATCAGTCCAGATAGAATCGTCTTGCCACCAATTTTTAAAAAGGCTTTGTTATTACCTCCCATACGGGAATTAAGCCCTCCAGACACAATGACAGCACCGCATGTTTTGTCTGAATTTTGGACTTGGTCTTTAATATTGCTGCATGTTTTATCTGGATTTGGGGTTTGGTCTTTAATATTGCCGCATGTTTTATCTGGATTTGGGGTTTGGTTTTGATTTGATTTATTCATAAAAATCTCCATAAATTGACAAAACCCTTAAAGTAAAAACACCTTAGGAACCGGTTTTAAATAACCTGCCCATTTACCTCACCCCCCAGCCCCCCCTCTCCATATCTGGAGAGGGGGAGTTTGGGTAAGTTATTTCGGACTCATTCCTTAGCTGTCATAGTTAATATTGCCGTTAATTTTGATACCACTCATGGTATAATTTGAACTGAAATGATCTCTCCGGCAGAGATAACTGTTGTTCCTTCAGGTATAACTGCGATAGCAGTTGCTTCTGCCATTGACTGCAAACGCCCTTTCTGACGAAGCGAATGAAAAACAGGAAGTTCTGCTCCATGCTTCTGATCATTATAGTCAATAAAGCCAAAAACAAACTGTGTCCAGTCAATATCGCGGCCATAAAGAGTTGAGTAGAGTCTTACCTTTTTCATACGAAGCCCTGGCAGGGGGTCTCCTGAAAGTTTCATAATGCCCGGCAGAGCAATCTGTAAAAATCCCATTATATTAGAAGGCGGCCCTCCGGGGAGTATAAATGTGGGTTTTTCCTTTAACATTCCAAACCCCACAGCTTTGCCAGGGCCTATTCTGATACGGTGAAACACCTTCTCCCAACCCATATCAGTGAGAACTTTAGCAACAAGATCTCTGTCACCTGTCCATGCACCTCCGCTTGTAATGATTGCATCTGCATTATCTACAGCATGGGTCAAAGCACTTTTGATATCATCGCTGATATCTTTTGCTGTTATCATAATGGTTTCCATTCCATAGCTATGACAGAATGCACTTAGGGCGACCATGTTGCTTGCATACAGTTTGCCTTCAGGAAGTGGTTGACCAGGAGCTACAACTTCGTTGCCTGTGGCTATAATGGCAACTCGGGGCTGTCTGAAAACAGGAATTTCACTGAAGCCTGCCGCAGCAAGAAGACCGGCAACTCCCGGGGTTAAAAGTTGATTTTTTTTCACAACACATTGTCCAGCTTTAACATCAGAGCCTTGTGGCAAAATATTTCGACCTGCTTCAGCAATGTTTTTTGCCAATATAGTGGTTGCCTCATTGTCCACCTCAACAAACTCCTCTGCAAGTACAGCATCAGCACCGTCAGGGAGTTTTGCACCGGTTAAAATTCGGAAAGCCTCGCCTGATTTAATATTTGATGACTGTATAATATCTCCGGCAGCAGAACAGCCCGCAAGAGTTAAACGTACCGGTTGTTTCTCTTCGGCATAAAGCACATCTGCAGATTTTACAGCATATCCATCTTTTAATGAGGCATTAATTGATGGAGAATCCACCATGGAGAACAGATCTGATGCTGAAATCCGTCCAGGGCACTCGTACAGAGAGATCATCTCTGTACCAAGAGGGGAAATCCTGTCAGTTGTTTTTTTCAAGGCATCATCAAAACCCATGGGCAGCCATTTAATCATTGAAATCTCCTGTAAACAGTATAGGGTTACCTTGAAAACACATTTTTGCTGTCATGATCCGGGGTTGACAAAACCCGTCCATGAGCGTTTATCGTGAAAACACATTTGCTTTTCATGTTCCGGGGTGGTCGCAATCCAACCATGATGGTTTAGTTAGCATTTAACCATCAAAAAGTCAAAGCTATTTTTATATATTTTTTTCTATATATTACTATATTATTCTATAATTTAAGTGAAAATTTACTTAAAATTTACAATTCAATTACTCCATATTTTTATCTTGTTATGTTTCTTAAGAATTTGGAGTGTATTTCATTCATATGAACCAACAAAAAAATGATAAATGACAAATGACAAAAAACTACTCGCCCGAAGAAATAAACAACTGTATTTCCATGCTTGAAAATATGGCTGAGAAGAGCGAACTGCTTGCACATATTCCAGAATCCCAAAGGATTGCTCTTTTATCGGCAGCCGGAAGAATCTCCCGACCAGACAGAAAATATCTGAAACAGAGACGCAAGGAACTCAACAAAATTCAACGAGAACCGGTCATAAAACATGACCGGCGAGCCAGAGCATCCACAGGCATCAGAAGTGCCAGAGACACCGATGTATTTGAGGCTCCTGCTCAAATCTCGGTTATATCTTCACATACCCATATGCTTCAGGTTGAGGCATCATCACATAAAACTCTTTGTTCACATAGCACGTCTGTACATAGTACGACTGCACATACCACGTCTGCACATAGCACGACTGCACATAGCACGACTGCATCTTCATGTAATGATCCTGAACAACAACAACCGGCACAGGAACAGGAACAGCAGCAGCAATTGAACTCGCCCCGCAATTGCTACGTATGCAAGGCAAAATACACGACACTGCACCATTTCTATGACGCAATGTGTCCTGAATGTGCTGAATTTAATTACCATAAAAGATTTCAAACAGCATCGCTTGAAGGACGCGTTGCTCTGATTACTGGTGCAAGACTCAAAATAGGATATCAGGCTACCCTGATGATGCTGCGTGCAGGAGCAAAAGTTATTGCAACAACACGGTTTCCTGTTGATGCCGCCATTCGCTATGCTAAAGAGAAAGATTTCTATAAATGGAGGGAGAGGCTTGATATCTATGGTCTGGATTTAAGACATATACCAAGTGTCGAGATATTTGCAGGTTATATTGAAAATAGCTTTCATCGACTTGATATTCTTATCAATAATGCCGCACAGACAGTCAGAAGACCCCCTGGCTTTTATGCCCATCTGATGGAAAATGAAAATATGGGAACAGAGGCATTACGAAGTTTTTATCCTGATGCGGCAGGGCTGCTTGAAGCTCATAGTTCCTGCAAAGAGAGATTGAACAACATATTTTTACAGCAACAATCTGATACACTACAAGAACACCCTAAAATACAAACCATTGGCAATGCATCTGAGACACAAAACATTGGTAATCCCTCTGAGACACGAACCATGAGAAACAATACAATATCTCTGGATAATGAGATTACCAAACCTTCCTCAAATGGTTTATCCATGACGTGGAACAGCCACCATGATGACAGTCCTGCAATAGGGCTTCAGGCTTCTGCACGCCTCTCCCAGATTCCATACAGCTTTGATGACTCTGCAGGAACAGAAGATATCTTCCCCAGAGGCAAGCTGGATATGGATCTTCAACAGGTTGATTTGCGTACAACCAATAGCTGGCGGCTTAAACTCGGTGAGATTCACACATCTGAAATGGTGGAAGTTCAGCTTGTCAATTCCATTGCACCTTTTGTGCTTTGCAATAGACTGATTGAACTTATGAAAAAAGATTACACAGGAGAAAAACATATTGTCAATGTAACTGCAATGGAAGGAAAATTTCATCGCTTCAAACAGGCTTCTCGCCATCCTCATACCAACATGGCAAAAGCTGCATTAAATATGATGACCCACACGGCAGCGGCGGATCTTGCAAAATATGGCATATATATCAACGCGGTAGATACAGGATGGGTAACTGATGAAGACCCAGTTGCTCTTGCAAAACACAAGGAGGATGTACACGATTTTCAACCGCCGCTGGATATTGTAGATGGTGCTTCCAGAATCTGTGACCCCTTTTTTAATGGAATTATGACCGGAAAACACTGGTGCGGGAAATTTTTGAAAGATTACAAGCCTATTGACTGGTGAGATATTTAGAATCGACAAATCAGAAATCAGAGCTGTTCAATACATGCAAATATCAAAAAGCATTGTGCATAAAGCATTGTGCATATTGTTTGAATTTTGCCAATAACTTCCTGAATAATATAATGGACTTAAACAGGAACTAAAACTTATTATGACACTATTAAAACATAATAAATATATGAAACTTGCTCTTAAAGAGGCTGCCAAAGCCCTTGAACTGGGTGAGTTTCCGGTGGGATGCGTCATTGTTTTCAATGGAAAGGTTGTGGCAAGTGGCTCAAGACTTGGAACAGCATCGCCGGAAAAACGTCCAAGCGAGATTGATCATGCCGAGATCAGGGCATTAAAATCTCTTGAAGAAAATATCAATCATCATAAAAATATCAATCATCATAATGGTAAAAATATGAATCATCATGATGGTAGTGATAATGGTAGAGATATGTGTATTGATAATGGTAGTAATATTGACAGAGAGATTATTAATATCATACCTGAAGAATGTATTATTTACTGTACCATGGAGCCCTGCCTCATGTGCTTTGGTGCAATTATACTTTCTGGCATCAAGCAGATTTTTTATGCTTTTGAAGATCCCATGGGAGGAGGCACATCCTGTAATCTCGGTGAATTGCCAATCCTTTATCGGGAAAGTGGCATAAAGGTTGTACCCTATCTTTTTAGAGAAGAGAGTCTCAAGTTTTTTGCACAATTTTTTTCAAGGAAAAACAATTTTTACTGGAAAAACAGCTTTCTTGAACAATATACCCTTAAAGAGGCAAATTATATAATACAGGCAAGTGAAACAGACAATTAATGCAGAAACTGATTCGGATAACGGATGTAGGACAACTGATACAGATAGCAGATACAGACAACTGATGCAGATAACGGATACAGGCGATTTATAAGGCGATCATAATGACTATACCTTTTTTGTTCTTGACATCAATCCATGGCGTGGCTTAAATCTGTCAACTCAGTTCAACTTTTTTATCTGATTGCAATAAAATGATAATATATTCAATAATATTTTAAGGAGCAATAAAGAACAATGGATTATAAAAACACCCTGAACCTGCCTGTCACCAAATTTGCAATGAAGGCAAACTTAGCTGCACGGGAACCTGAACAGTTAAAAGCGTGGGAAGAGTCCGGGCTATACCAGAAAATCAGACAATCTTCAGCAGGGAAAGAGACCTTTATTCTCCATGACGGCCCTCCCTATGCCAACGGTCATCTTCACATGGGACACGCCATTAACAAAATATTAAAGGACATTATAATTCGCTCAAGACAGATGGCGGGATTTGATGCACCTTATGTTCCAGGCTGGGACTGTCACGGGCTTCCGATCGAGCATAATGTTGACCAAAAACTTGGTTCAAAGAAAAAAGAGATGACACCTGTCCAGATCCGTCAGGCGTGCCGAAAATATGCTGCTGGGTTTGTAGATATTCAGAGGGACGAGTTCAAACGGTTTGGAGTTGCAGGGGAGTGGGACAAACCCTATCTGACAATGAACAATGCCTATGAGGCAAGAATCGCAAAAGAGTGCGGCGAGTTTGCCCTTAGCGGTGATATGTTTCTTGGCAAAAAACCAATCTACTGGTGCTGCAGTTGCGAGACAGCTCTTGCAGAAGCGGAGATAGAATACAAGGATCATGGATCTCCGTCCATATATGTCAAATTCCCTTTAAAAGACAATCTTTCAGATCTGCTATCTGAACTTAAGCCTTTTAAAACTGAAGATGTTTCAATTGTAATCTGGACAACCACGCCCTGGACAATTCCTGCAAATCTTGCTGTATGTCTCCACCCTGAGTTTGAATATTGTGCCGTAAAAATAGAGAATCAGGGCATAATGATAATGGCAAAGGAGCTGGTTAAAAAAGTGATGTCCCAGTTTGCCATTGAAAACTACACAATTCTTGGCGATATAGCCTCAACTGCTCTGGAAAACAGAAAATGTACTCACCCCATGTATGACAGAGATTCTCTTGTTATACTTGGAACCCATGTCACGCTTGAGGCTGGCACTGGATGCGTTCATACTGCCCCTGGACATGGTGCAGATGACCATATTGTATCTCTTCGTTATGGGCTTGAGCCATACTCGCCTGTGCAGGGCAATGGCTGTTTTACCGATGAAGTCGAGGGTTTTGCAGGGCAGTTCATTCTCAAGGCAAACAAGGGAATTATTGAGGAACTTGACAGACGAAAAGCACTGTTGAAGTATGAGAACATGACTCACTCCTATCCCCACTGCTGGAGGTGCAAAAAACCTGTAATATTCCGTGCCACACCACAGTGGTTTATCTCCATGGATAATTTAGGACTTCGTAAAAAGAGTCTTGAAGCTATTGATCAGGTTCAGTGGATACCAGCATGGGGCAAGGCAAGAATTTACTCCATGATTGAACACAGGCCTGACTGGTGCCTTTCAAGACAACGGGCATGGGGCGTTCCCATTCCTGTGTTTCACTGCGACAAGTGCTCAGAAGTTTATGTCACAAGAGAGTCTGTTGACAAGATTCACGCTCTTTTTACAGAGCACAGTTCAGATGTATGGTTTGAAAAAGATGTGGACTTCCTGATGCCAGATGGTGCGGTTTGTGCCAAATGCGGAAGCCGTGATTTCAAAAAAGATCAAAATATTTTAGATGTGTGGTTTGATTCCGGTGTAAGCCATGCTGCTGTATTAATGGAGAGAGATGGACTGAGCCGTCCGGCAGACCTTTACCTTGAGGGCAGCGACCAGCACAGAGGGTGGTTTCACAGCTCGCTTCTGACTGCTGTTGGAAGAACTGGAAAAGCACCCTACAAGGCAGTATTGACCCATGGTTTTGTTGTGGATTCCCAAGGCAAAAAGATGTCAAAGTCAGTTGGTAATGTTGTTGCTCCTGAAAAGGTGATCAAACAGCACGGAGCGGATATTTTAAGGCTTTGGGCAGCATCGGCTGACTATCGGGACGATGTTAGAATTTCCGACAACATAATCACGCAGCTCTCTGACGCTTACCGCCGTATCAGAAACACATGCCGGTTCATGCTTGGCAACCTTTTTGATTTCAATCCGGCAACTGATACCAGGTCAGTGGAAGGAATGTCAGACATGGACAGATTCATGCTGCACAAACTTGGGCAAGTCCTGAATAAATCGATAAAAGCTTATGATGCTTATGAGTTTCATACCATTTATCATACAATGTATAATTTCTGCACTGTGGATCTTTCAGCATTTTATCTTGATATAATCAAGGACAGGCTTTACACATTTCCGGCAAAGGATCCAGCAAGACGTGATGCCCAGACAGTAATGTATCTTGTGCTGGATGCTATTACAAGAATTATGGCACCGATTCTGCCTTTTACAACTGAAGAGGTTTGGAAAGAGATGCCCGACTTTGACACAAAGGCACAAAGTGTCCATCTTGCATTGCGTCCGGTTGCCGAACCTGCTTGGCAGGACGATCTTCTTGCTGCAAAATGGGAAAAGATAATAGCTGTCCGATCAGAGGTGACCAAAGCTCTGGAAGAGGCACGAGTCGCCAAAGCAATTGGTCACTCTCTTGATGCAAGCATTGGAATATATGTGGATGATGCTGATGTAAAGGAGATTTTGTCCTCATTTGGAAAAGACTTGAGAGATGTATTTATTGTGTCCGACGCCTCGCTTTTGTCTGAACAGGTTGAGAATGCCTTTACCAGCAAGGAGTTGAGCAATAAGGATATCAAGGCTCTCCAGGTCACTGTAAGAAAAGCCCAAGGTGAGAAGTGTGACCGTTGCTGGAAGTATGATCTCACTACAGGAATGAGAGAAGAACATGCAGGAACATGCTCCAGATGCTCAGGGGCTCTGGATATCATTAAAAAATAATGATTAGGCAACGCCCACACACACTATCTGTCTGAATCAGGATGCTCAGGATTAAAAGATGTACAGGATGAAAAAATCCTGCTTTATCCTGTGCATCCTGTTTATCCTGTGCATCCCTGTGCATCCTGTTTATCCTGTTTATCCTGATTCAGACAAAGGTAAACCACAATCCTTAAGTCAACAGCATTGGGAGAGCATGGAGGTGGGGCTTGTGATATTGTGGCAGCCAATTTACTTATCTGAAATTCTATGCACCACTACTTCCACATAATGCTCCTTAGCATCGTCAACAAGTGTAATTGCCTCCCCTTGCTGAACCACTCTGTCCACTTTAACAGTTGTATCTCTTTTTTTATGAGACTTTTTTCCATCTAACTGCTGAATAATCTTTATGTGATAGTTAGTCTCACGAAAGCGGTAGTGGACGGTGAAACCATCCCAATTATCTGGTATGCATGGATTGAAATAGAGCTTGTCAACCTCCAGCTTCAGACCAAGGAGTGATTCCAGGACAAGACGATACATCCATGCAGCAGAGCCTGTGTACCATGTCCATCCACCCCGACCAGTGTGTGGTAAAACAGCATAGACATCTGCTGCCACGACATAGGGTTCTACTTTGTACTTCTGTATCCCCTCAGCCGATTTTCCGTGATTTACAGGGTTTATCATTGTCAGAAGCTCCCAGGCTCGTCTGCTGTCACCAAGTTGTGCAAATGCCATGGCTGCCCAGATAGCACTATGGGTGTACTGTCCTCCATTCTCCCTCACACCCGGGACATAACCTTTTATGTAACCAGGGTTGAGGCTTGATTTATCAAAGGGTGGATCCAGAAGCTGGACAAGCGAATCCTCTCTTCGTACAAGATACTTGTCCAACGACTCCATTGCTATCTGCGAACGCTTATATTCATCAGAACGTTTATACTCATCAGCAACTTTCAAACCTTCACTCATGTGTGAAAGAACTGACCAGCTTTGTGCTATTGAGTCAATCCTGCAT
>JADGBP010000200.1 GCA_015231395.1 Desulfamplus sp.
GGTCGGTAATGAGCATCTTCTAAAATGGCGGATGAACGGACTGCCAGAGGATATTTGACATGTTTCAGGTAGGTTTTAAGGTCGTGAGAGAGCCAGTCAGGAAAATCTGATGTTTTAAAATGATCTATAATCTCTTTATCACTCTTGATGGTCTTTAAAAAAGCTCTTGTATTGTTCAAAGTTTCAAAGTCATCAAAACCTTCGGTAGTAATAACAACGGTTTTGGGAAGGGTAATATCAACATCAGGAAATTTTTCCTGAAATTCTGACTGCTCTCTGAAAAGATTTGAGATAAAGGCAAGTCCCCGTGCCTTGCCTCCAAGAGAACCTCTTCCAATCTTTACAAAATCGCTTTCAGGATCAAACTCTTCTTTGATAAAGTCAGATACCAGACCTTTCTGGCGAATTTTAAGCTTATTCCTAATAAGTGTACGAAGATACTCCTTCAAGTGGCGGATGCTTGCAAAATCACTTAGCATCATGGGACGTATTTTGCTGGCAAGCTGCATTTCAAAGCGAGCCATAAACCATCTGGAGAAGTCGTTTCTGTTGGCATGATAAACAATTGACTCAGGTGGAACTGAATGAAGAATGCTGCTCATGCTTCTTATATTTGATGCCCTTGCCACCACTGTGCCATCGTTAAGTCTGAATATAAAATCGCCAAATCCCAAGAAGTGTACCAGAAAATAGCGTATATCCGCATGCAGGGAAGGGGATAGTTTATCTAAAAAAAAAGCAGGAATATTCTCGGCTTTTTCCTTGTTCCGAGCTTCGGAAGAGAGCATGAGCAGAGGGATATCCGGAATCTCTTTCCGAATCCGCTTTAACAGCCTTATTCCTGCCTCTGGATCATCTTTGCACTCTCTTGGATATCTCACATCAGATATGACACAAAGCAGGTACTTTGAATATTTCCGGTATAGATTCAAAGCCTCTTCATAATTTTCTGCCACCAGTATTTTGGGTCTGGTACGCATTCTGAGTATCCGGTCATTTTCATTCAGAGAGTCATCCATTACTGCCTGAGTCTGCATCACAATCTCCTTGTAAATATATGGAAGGATGGACGACAGATAGAGTGGAGAATCTTCAACAACAATAATAACCCTTACATCTGCAAGCTGGGTGTCGTGATCCACATTCAAAAGATCTTCACGGTTTTTTACAAGTGCCATCAGAAGATCTGTATTGCCACTCCAAATAAATATTCGGTCAATGACACCTCTGTCACAACGTTTTGTATTTTTCAGCAATAGTTGTTTGTTTTCTCGTAACCATTTTTCATTTTCCATCAGGGTGCGGACATCATAGGCAAAATAATAGACCGCCATATCACTGAAACGTTCCTTGATTGTCGCACAAAGCTCATAGGCATCCATGTCGCTGATATGGGGCATGACAATGACGATATCGTAACTTCTGCTATCAAGTGCTGCCATAGCCTGACATGCACTGGATACCCAGAAGAGTCTTGGGGGTCTTGTAAGGTTTAGCCCCTTGTATTCATGGATTATTCTTTCTGACAGGCGGCCGTCTTCCTGCATTATAAATGCATCATATGGGCTTGACACCAGCAGAATTTCTGCCACACGCCGAGTCATCAGTTCATGAAAAGATGTAAAATAGAGACGTTCCTTGTCTGTACTGTAAGTTGGTTGCAAATCAGCCATTGAGATAATCTGCTCCTTGTCTATTTTTGCTCATTTCTTAGACTTTCTGCAAAACGTGTCAGTTCTCACCAGTATCAGTTCTCACCAGTGTCAGTTCTCACCAGTGTCAGTTCTCACCAGTGTCAGTTCTCACCAGTGATGGTTATTGAGACTGGATATTTACAAAGATCTCCGCAAATCTTCAATAATTTTAATTGCTTCCTTGAATTTGTACTTTGCAATTGATTTTTCCAGTTCTTTTATTAAAACCGAGTATTCATCTGACCAGTTCAATATTACCATCTGTTCCAAAATTTCCTTGCATGGTTTGGGCGACCTCTTTTGAGCCCACGGCAGAAGGGTATCTAAAAAAGTCTTTAACTGTCCAGAATCGCCTTTTTTTTGTATGTTTTGTTGCTCTGTTGAGTTTTGAGGAGGAAAAGCATGTTCTGCAATGGGTGCAAGTGTGTTTAAAATGATTTTAAGTGCATCATCAAAATCAGAAATCAATCTGGAATGCTCTGATACAGAATGCTCTGATACAGAATGCTCTGACACAGAATGTTCTGATACAAAATGCTCTGACACAGAATACTCTGACGTAGAATGCTCTGATATAAAACTCTCTGAGTCTATGCCGGTTTTGCTGGTTTGATCGGAGTTGAAGTCAGTTCTCAAAGCAGCCTCAAGTTTTGAACTTATGGACTGCAAGCTGTGTGCACCAATGGTTCCGGCCAGACCTTTGATTGTATGCATTAATCTTGTCGCCAAATCTTGATTCTTTTGTTCTATCGCATTTTTTAACCGCTCTGTTAAATCCTTGTTTTCATGATAGAATTTTGCAAGCATCTTGATATACAGTTGGCTGTTACCACTTACCCTTGAAAGTCCGAGATCTGTGTTGATTCCTTCAAGGTTCTTTATTTCTTCAGGATTGTTTATTCCTTCACGGTTGTTGATTCCTTTAAAATGTTGCGGTGCTGTTCCTGATAAACCGGAGGTAATCCCTGATTTATGGGCTGCGTCTCTTTTCTTAAGATATGTTTCCGGCAAAGGACGATTTCCGGTTCCGGGTTTAATCCATTTGACAAGAACCCTGAAAAGTTCTTCAGGGTCAACCGGCTTGGTTATATAATCATTCATGCCTGTTGCCAGTGTCTTTTCTCTAACTCCGCTCATGGCATCTGCTGTCATGGCGATTATAGGGATCTGCTCTATTTCCGGATTGTATTTTTTTTGTTCTGACTCCAGATTTCTTATCTCTCGGACTGCTGTCCATCCATCCATAACAGGCATCTGAAGGTCCATGAGAACAATATCGTAACAGACCGGTTCGTTTTCTATGATATTCTGTTGCCCTTTTATTTTATCCAGGGCTATTTGTCCATTTTCTGCCGGAGTAATCAAAAAGCCCTCATCTTCGAGAAGTTCCATGGCAAACTGCCGGTTTATTTCATTGTCTTCGACAAGAAGAATACTGGCACCCCTGATTTCTTCAAAACCCTTAGGTGTTTTGCTTTTGTATTTATTACACTCGATTTCCCCCTCAGTTGAATGCCCAAATGCATTCATGACAGACTCAAACAAAACAGAGCTAATTACAGGCTTTAGAATAAATCCGTCAAGGTTGATTTCCCTGACCTGACTCATAACATCTTCACGACCATATCCTGTAACCATTATAATTTTTGGCTGCTGAGTCAAATTAAGGCTTTGCTTAATCTGTCTGCATGTTTCAAGACCATCCATACCGGGCATCTGCCAGTCAATCAGCATCAGGGAATAGGGTTTTTCAGATTTGGAATATGAAGCAAAGACAAGCATTTCAATTGCCTGCTTGCCGGAAGATGCGGTATCGATGCTGAATGTAAAATCCGACAGGTAGTTTTTCAGAACTTCACGGCACGCATCATTGTCATCTACAATCAGTACCCGCAAGTTCTTGCAAAATTCAGGGATAACTCTGAAATTTTTTAATGTATTTTCATGTCTGCCGAATTTAGCGATAAACCAGAAGGTGCTTCCCTCTCCCGGCACACTATCCACGCCTATCTCACCGCCCATCATTTCTGAGAGAGTTCTGCTTATTGCAAGCCCAAGACCGGTTCCTCCATATTTTCTGGTAGTGGACGAGTCTGCCTGCTGAAAGGATTGGAACAGTTTCCCTTTTTGTTCATCAGTAAGACCAATACCTGTATCTTTGACCTCAAAACGAATAAACACGGACTCGTTTTCCGCGTTGCCGGATTCCGCTCCGACAGATTCTAACCCGATATTTATTACTCCAGCAGATTCTAATCTGTTAGATCTCAATCCGGTAGATCTTACTCCAGCAGGGGTTATTGAAATTTTGATTTCACCCTTTTCAGTGAATTTCAAGGCATTATTAGCAAGATTGAGCAGAATCTGTCCCAGCCGCAATGGATCACCTATCAGTGAGACCGGCACTTCCGAATCAACTGCAAAAATGAGTTCCAGTCCTTTTTCCTGAGCTTTCAGAGTAATAAGAGCTGCAAGATTATCAAGAACCTCATTGAGGTCAAACTCAATCATCTCCATGGAGAGCTTGCCTGCTTCAATTTTGGAAAAATCGAGAATGTCGTTTATAATGCCCATCAACCGCTGAGCGGACGTGTAGACTTTATTGATATAATCCCTTTGTTTAGTATTCAGGTCCGTTTTCAAGGCGAGGTGACTCATACCGATAATGGCATTCATTGGTGTGCGGATTTCGTGGCTCATGTTTGCCAGAAAATCGCTCTTGGCGAGAGTGGCTGATTCTGCCATTTTTTTAGCTTCTGCAAGATCTATGTTAGTCTCTGCAAGCTTTATGTTAGTCGCTTCAAGATTGGTGTTAGACTCCTCAAGCCTTGTGTTAGCTTCATTAAGCCTGGTGTTAGCCTCATTAAGATTTGCAAAAGAAGTTTTCAGCTGGGAAGTCATGGTATTGAAAGCCTCCGAAAACTCACCCATAAAACTGACACTCTGATTCAAATCTCCCATTGCAATTTGCTGGGTTGTCCATGTCAGATGTTTAAGGCTTGCCTGAAGACTCTTGAGTGACTGCATAATTAGCAGAGTGACTTTGGAGGAGGGAACGCTAAAATTTATATCCCCTCTGGACAGGGAATATGCTGTTTCTGTAGTTGTATTGTATTCATTTAAAAAACGGTTAATATAACTGACCATTTGATGAATCTCGTTTTCAGGATATCCATCAGGCA
>JADGBP010000201.1 GCA_015231395.1 Desulfamplus sp.
ATATCCTGATTCCGGAAACACTTGCATCACATACCAAAAGACTGAAAAATGCAGGATTTGACACTATGGATGTATGGCTAAAATGGTTTAACTTTGCTTCAATGATTGCGATCAAGTAGTATTCACTGATTTTTTATATTATGGAGCATATAAGCTTCTCACACTTCCAGGTTTTGTATCTCCGGCTGTTTTGAAAGTTCTCATTGATAATTTTGACATAAAACTTACTGGAGAGGCAGAGGCTGATATTGCGGCGATGATGGCGGGTAATTAAAACAAATCTTTTTTCCCTGTAATTGGCAACTTAAGCTCTCTTATTGGCAACTTAAGCTCTCTTAAAGGCCTTGATTCTTTTCTGAAACAGATACTCCCCCTGCTTTTGATGACACGGATTCTGTCCGGAAGATGAAGGTTTGTACCGCCGCTTACGGAAGATATAAGAGCAAGTATATCATCAATGTGTTTAAGGGTGATCCGTTTAAGATCACCCTTGACACTCTCAATTGCCCGTCTTGCAAGCCTTTTTGCAAGTGCCGGATGAACCCCATTAAAAAATTTTAGGTCAAGCTGTGTCTCGAACTCTTCCATGTAAACAACGGCATTCCTGAAAATGTGCTCGGTCTCCTCTTCCATCCACGACTCCTCATCCATTATTATTCGGCTCAACCTGTTCAATGAATCAACAACAGACGGATTGTATGACTCCTTCAAATGAGGAATCAAAGAGTGTCTAATTCTATTTCTCAGGTAAGTTGTGTCATCATTAGAGCTATCAAGCACATATGTTTGCTGCTTTAAATTTAGATATTCAAGAATCTCCTGCCTTGATACCTCAATCAGAGGCCGGATAATCTTATTGGTTTTAATATCACTATGACTCTTATCATCAACAAGATTCTTGTTGATCATTATATGATTATCACGAACCGGTGAAATCCCCGCAATTCCCTTTGTTCCGCTTCCCCGTAAGAGATTCATAAGCACAAGTTCGGCATTGTCATCACTGTTATGACCCAAGGCTATTTTTGTGTAATTATGACTCTTTGCGATTTGACTGTAAAATGCATATCTGACATCTCTTGCAGCCTCTTCAAAGGAGAGCTTTTTTTCCTTTGCAACAGCAGGCACATCAATTTTAAGAGTATGGCATGGCAGGTTGTATTTTTCCGCAAGGCTTGTTACAAAGGCTTGGTCTCTTTCAGATTCTTCTCCTCTAAGACAATGGTTAATATGGGCAATGCCGATCCGAAGAGATGGATATGAAGGTGAGGATGAAAATGAAGATCTTGCAATATCAAGCAGCAACAGCAGAAGTGCGACAGAATCAGGTCCTCCTGAAACCCCTACAAGCAAAGCATCTTCAGCCGAGAACATGTTATATTGTTCTATTGTTTTCAGGGATTTATCAATTAATGAAAACGCCTGTTTTTTTAGAGTTATCTCTTTTTTCTGATTTGACAAACGCAAACACCATAAATTACAAACTTAAACACCATAAATTCAGGATAAAATATTGAGCCAGATCGTAAAACTTATTGCTGAGAGCATTGTGCAGGCTGAAAGTGCCGCTACTGCAAATTCAGGATCTCCATCCATCTCCTTTGCCATTACATAGACCATTGTTGCTGTAGGAGAGCCAAGCAGTATAAATGCGGGCAGGTATTCAGATGAAGGAATTGAAAAAAGTCTGAACATTAAAATCCCGATTCCAGGCATGACAACTAATTTTAGCAGGCTTATCTCAACAATTTGTCTTATATAGAACCGGATCACTTGAAAGGAGATAGCCGCACCGATAAGCAGCAGTGCAAGGGGAAGAGCCATGCCACTAAGAATTGAAAGGGTTCTATCCACAATTATAGGCAGAGATATTCCGGAAAGAGAGACTATCATACCGCCAATAGCGGACAGAATAATAGGATGTTTTATAATCGCTTTGAGGTTTGATGCTGCTGTGTCCCACTTTCTTTTATTGTCTCCGTCACTGGGATTATCCTGGCGAGAGGAATTGGACTGTAAGATAGCAACTGCAAGCATGTTCTGAAGTATCATTATAAAACCTGCTAATATACTGGCATTGGCAAATCCCGATGAGCCGAGATAATAAAAAACAACTGCAAGGCCTATATATCCGAAATTGCCATGAAAGGCACTTTGAATAAAAGTGCCTTTCATCTTTTTAGGAACTCCTGACACAGCAGACACCCCCCATGCGATAGCCGCGATCAGAAACAAACAGAAGAATGTTATGAGCAAAATTTTTATATTAAATTCTTCATGAAAAGATGCTTTGGAAACAGCATTGAAAATCATAGCTGGAATTGCAATGTAATAGACGATTTTATTTGCCGGATTGAGAAAGGCATCCGGCATGAATGATTTCTTTCTTATCAACCATCCAATAAAAATTATGATAAAAATAGGTATAATTGTGTAGATAATCTGCATGACAATATTTGATGGCACCTTTTTAAAAAATCATTAAAACGTTAATCATATCAAAACACCAAGGCAAAGCCGCTCAATTAATTTCCAAAAAGTGTCAACTGGTCAATGAAGGATGCCAAAAAAACTCTTAAATCTTCTTATTGCTTATGTTTTCAATGATATTTCATCTTTGCTCACCTAATGTAATAGAGCTTACATGTCAAGAGAAGAAAAAAAGGTGACACGAAAATATATCCTGTCATTCATCTGTTTTACAGAGTGTAAAATATATTGACACAATCAATTTAGCAACCAGATCAATACTTACTTTGGATACATTGGAGTATAAATAGGATTTCCTGCGGTTGTGGTTAGATTGAAATTCCTGAAAACATAAGCAGCTTTCTTTCATGCTAAGGAATGAGTCTTAAATAACTTACCCATTTCGGAATAGTCCACTGTTGATAGGCGTGTATTCCCGCTTTGTAAATGGGAACTTTATTTCGTGCTCATTCCTAAACTTATTTTTACCAATATCATTGGTAAAGCTGTTTTTGCTTATTTTTAAAGCTAATTGTGGCTATTTTAATTGAACGGCACAAGAATTGCTGTTTCAAGAATTCATATCTTATAAAAACATTAATAAATTTTTCAAAGCAATATGTCTTTGCTATGAAAATAACTTTTATTTTTATATTTGGGGACTATTCAGTGTTTCCAATGTAAACACTCATGGCAGGGATTCTGTCACACACACCCCGACCATGAAAACAAATATGTTTTCACGTTAATTAGCAAACAAAATCAGTCAGACACACACGATCAATGACCAAAAGAGCTACTAACCCTGATAGAGATAGGGGTTTTACGCCATCTCTATTATGCCAATTCTATAAATGTTTTGATTAAAGGAGAATTCAACATGACCAGAAAAATAAAAGTAATGATGGTGGATGACGAAGAGAGGTTTCGTGAAACAGCATCAACACTCTTAACGAAAAAAGGGTTTGAGACAACTATTGCCGGATCAGGAGAGGAGGCTGTCAGTATCATAAGAAAAACTCCTCATGATGTGGTTATCCTTGATGTCAAAATGGACGGCATGGATGGTCACACTGCCCTTGCGGAAATCAAGAAAATCGCCCCTGAAACCCAGGTGATCATGCTTACTGGGCATGGAAGCTCGGATTCAGCCATTAGTGCCCACAAACTGAAGGCGTTTGATTATCTTAACAAGCCCTGCGACATTGATCTTCTTGCAGCTAAGATAAACGAGGCTTACTCAGTAAGACAAACCGGTGCTTCTCAGACAGAAAAAAAGGTTAAAGATATTATGACCACAATTGACAACTACTCCTCGGTGACAGTCAACAACACCATCAAGGAAGCCGTTCTCAAACTCATGAACTCTTTAACCGATCTGGCTTCCAGCGACATGATCAGGGAAAGCGGTCATCGTTCTCTTCTTGTCTTTGATGAACAGAAGAATTTTGTCGGCATACTTCGCATAAAAGATCTTATAAGGGAGGCAAGACCGTTTTATTTTGCACTTCCAGAATCCTCCAAAACGGACAGCATCCGCTTTTCTCACGTATTCACCAGTGGCTGGGACGGGCTTTTTACTATTCAGCTCAAAGCTCTTGCTGATAAAAAAATACGCGAAGTAGCTTTGGAATCTCCTCCGATGATTGATGAAAACGCGAATCTTATGGAGGTGGCTGATCTTCTGTTCAAAACCAAGAGGACGCGTCTCATAGTTACATCCGGCAAAAAAGTGGTTGGAATTTTGAGGGAACAGGATCTTTTCTTTGAAATCGTAAACATAGTTACCAGATGACCTAAAATAGACTGATAGGAGGATTAATAAATGGGTAAAGATATAAGTATCGCAAAACTGGAGGAAGAAGGCGGGAGCGAAAAAAGCCAAGCATTCGCCATCAAGTGGATTGTCATTTCCGTTGCAGTGGGCTTGCTGATCTGGCTGCTCCCCACCCCTGAAGGACTGGATCCAAGAGGACATGGGTTCCTTGCTCTACTGGCAGCGGTCGTTATACTGTGGACATCTGAAGCGATTCCCATAGGAGTTACTTCAATCGGGGTTGGCTGCGGACTGATTATATTTAAGATTCAGCCATCCAAAGTGGCGTGGGAATCTTATGCAGACAGAACAGTTGTTTTTGTTTTTTTCATCATCATGCTCGGCGTGATGCTTGGACAGACTACCATACCCAGCCGACTCATGGCTTATATTTTGAAAATAGGCGGCACAAACGTCAAGCGTCTCAGTTTTACCCTGTGCATGGGCTCGACCTTTTTAGCAGCATGGACACATGATGCCACTATCACCATTATTCTGCTTTATGCCATGATGCCCATGTTCCTTAAAATGGGTCTAACACCTGATAAAACCAACAGCTTTACCAAACATTTTATGTTCATGATACCGCT
>JADGBP010000202.1 GCA_015231395.1 Desulfamplus sp.
TCTCCTTTTTTTTCATATCGTTCAGTCACTTCAAAGACTATTGGATACGGCAGCAGTTGACCCTTGATGCCAACTGTTGTCTGGCCTGTCCAGACAGTTTTGTGTTTACTCTCAACACATGTAACATCAATTCCCTGAGCTTTTGCTCCGGTTTCTGTCAATCCTACATTTCCTATTTCAGGCATGGTAAAAATCGCCCCAGGTACAGCATGATAACTCATTACAGCCTCTCCTCCCATGGCATTCTGGGCAGCAATCATACCTTCATGGGAAGCTACATGGGCAAGCATAATACGTTGAGGCCCTAAAATGTCTCCAATCGCATAAACCCCTTTAATAGATGTTTCCATTTTATCATTAACATCTATCCACCCTTTTTCATTGGTTGTAAGACCGATATTTTCAAGCCCCAAGTCTAAAGAAAGCGGAGAACGTCCAATACATACAGCCATCTTGTCAGTTTCGATTATCTGAAGTTGATTTCCAGCTTTTGTTATTTTTTCCACCGTTGCCTTGTCTGCAAATGGCGAGACACCAAGAGTCACAATAAGTTTACCATTATTTTTTTCTGCTTTTTCAACTACCATGTCAGTGATAAATTTGATTTTCCTTTTTTTCATCTCACGCTGAAGAATGACGGAGCAAGATTCATCTACACTTGGAAGGGGTAGAAGTCTTGACATTGCCTCAACCACTATAACGTTTGAGCCAAGAGCGGATAAAATACAGGCAAACTCGCATCCAATAACTCCCCCGCCCACAATCACAATTGACTCGGGAATTTTATTTAAATTCAACAGGTCGTTGCTGGAGAGAATGGAGTCTCCATCAAATGGGAATGCGGGAATATTTAGAGGGACTGTACCGGTAGCTATGACAAGAGCGTCAAATGGAATCTCTTTAATCTTTTGATTACCATCAACATCCATACTGATTACCAACGCGATGCCAGAATCCTTTATATATCCCCTGCCTTGTTCAAAGGTCACCTTTGAATTCTGAAGCAGAGATAGAATGCCTTTACGCTGGGTTTCAACAATACGGTTTTTTCTGGTCATTATAGCTGCCATATCAGGCAATACACCTCCCTCAACCTTTATGCCAAATTCATCAGCTTCTTTCAGTTTTAGATAAATGTCAGCCGAAGTTTTCATTATTTTTGAGGGGATGCAACCCCAGTTAAGACATGTACCTCCAGGATGTTCCTTTTCTATTACTGTCACCTCACCGCCAAGAGCAGCTGCCCTCAATGCAGCTACATATCCGCCAGGACCCGCTCCAATAATAACAATCTTCTTTTTTCCCATGATTATCTCCTCGAGAATCTCTACTCATAATTCTGTCAACAAGCAATAAAAAATTACAAATTATCGTGAAAACACATTTGCTTTTCATGATCCGGGGTGGCAACAGCTTTAAATACAGGTAAGGTTATTTAGGAATGAGTCCGAAATAACTTACCCAAACTCCCCCTCTCCAGATATGGAGAGGGGGCTGGGGGGTGAGGTAAATGGGCAGGTTATTTAAAACCGGTTCCTTAACTTAAACACAAGAAACAAACTTGGAGGAAATGATGAAAGAAATTTGGATGAAAATCAGCAGTTTTATTATCATGATGTGCGTCCTTATGCCTCAGAGCTTTTTTGCTGCGGCTTAAAAGGTGTCTATGGTAGTGATTATGTCGGACACCAGAGGAGTTACGGTATGGGTATTCTGAGAGCCTGGGGACAGCTTTATAATGAGAGCTATAGACTTCCAGAAAAATATTTCTGGCATTCTCAATTTTGAAGGGCAACCACAAAGGGTTGCCCCTACAGTGCTCTTGCCAATTTAATTATCTGGAAAACTATATCTCTATTTTTCCCTACTCAGTATGATAATGCTGGCTGGTACAATCGTTGGTTTTGAGGTTGGTGCACAGATGATCATGTGGCTTGAAAGAATGGGCAACGTTGAGTTTGTTGTCCGGGTAGATTCAGGATAAATCAACTTTTATAAATACAGTTTCATCAACCGGATATTCCTTGGTATATTTTTCCAGCATACGTATTGAATCTTCAGTAATCGTTGTCCCTTGAGAAAAAAGTTTTGTACCTGTTTTTGTAAAAAGTCCAGTGCCTGTAACCATGCCAGGCTTCAGTTGATAAACAGCTATCTCTTTTAGCTTCACAGGATTATTATTAAACTGAGGACTTAAAACAGTTACTACATATTTCTCAAGGAGATTTACAATGGAAGGATCCAGACGTGTTCCAGAATGCTCTTCAAGAAGCTCCATAAGCCTGTCAACAGAAGTGTGGGGATTGTCAATGCATATCTGATCCAGTATATCCGCACCAGCAAGAATCTTTGACGACAAAGGTATATATCTTTTTTTCAATCCCTCAGGAAAACCAGTTCCATCTGAATTTTCATGAAGATGTCGTATAATCTCTGCAACTTTTTTAAATCCTGGACATTGTGCTAAATATGCTGCCCCCTTTGATGGATGAAGCATTATCATGTTTTTCTCATAATCTGACCATTGCGATGGTTCTTTGCTTAATATAGACGATGGAATGAGAAGCATGCCCACCTCATGAAGCATGGCGGCGTTTTTTAAAACTTTCACAGATTGTGCCTCAAACCCCGTTTTATCTGCAACAAACTCTGAAATCTGTGCAACCCTTTTGTAGTGCCCCTTTTGTAATTCATTTCTTGATTCAACCATACTGCATAAAAATTCATTGATTCCCTTGATATTATCAGACAGATTTGTCCGCAAATCACGTAGTTTCTTTTTAAGTAAAACACGCTCATTGCTCATAATATTTATCTGTTTAAGAGAGTTGTAAGCTAACTCTTTTTCTTGCGAAAACTCCTCTCTTGTGCCCAGAATAATATGTTTGAGTTTATCAATGTGCTCTACCGCACGGTTCAGAGTTGCTTTCTGCCATGCAACCCTGTAATTCAAATCCCTGTTGTCAGCATGAAGTTTAATTTTGAAATCAAGTTCCTCAAAAAGGAAGGGAACAATCATAATATCGCACTTGTTTTCAAGGCATTGTCTCCTGACCTCCATACCCGGATCTGTATTGAATAAAAATATAATCTGACTTTTTCGTGCAATATTCCAAAGGGGCAAATGGGTAGGCAGGTAATCCGGCATCATAAGGAGATCAGGCGTTTTTTCAAGAATCTTATCTTTGCCATTCTTATCTTTACCGTGAAAATACCTTTGATTTTCATGGTCGGAAGTTGATGGATTGTTGTCTTCATCATTCACTGTGATTTCTTGAAATTCAGCTCCCACAACATTTTGAAGCTCAATTACAGATTCTGATTCAACCACATTTTGAGGCTGATATAGATTGCCGGTACAATCAATCAATATGATATCTGGATGCATCTCGTTCACCGTCTGCTCAAGAAGATCCGGATCACCGCACACTTTGAGACGATAAGTCTCTTTTTTTTCCAGATGATCCATAACAAAGGAGTCTTTAAATGCAGAGAAGCAGACGATTTTGGTGAGTTCGATATTTTTATTTTTATTCATTGGTAACTTTTATTTGTAGTCTTTACATGGAACATTAAAAGATTGTTTAGTCTCAGATTTTACCTGTTGCAATAAGATTTTCAAGTACAAGATTATAGTCCATGCCAGCTTTGATAAAACCTTTTCTGCCGTATTTCATATTTGCCTCAACAACAAGAAATTCACCTCTGTTTTCAACAATATCAAGCCCCACATCATCCCATCCGCATGAAACTGCTGTATGCAGTGCTAATTTCAGGGCTTTTTCAGGAATGTTATCGAAACTGATTTTTCCACCGCACGATATATTTGCCCTGAAATCATTTGAATGCGACACTCGCCAGTAGGCAAGCACAATCTCTTTTCCAATGACCACAACCCGAATATCACGCTCATGTGGACAATATTCCTGAATATATGCCGGAAATGATGATGCTGAACCTCTTTCTGTTAACTCATAATTTTTTGTTGAACCAGATTCCGATATTGAGAGATATAAAGATAGCATTTCTCTGTCATTAATAAGATAAACGCCTTTGCCCATTGACGAACCCCTTGGTTTTTTTGCAATAAAGGGAAACTGGAAATTATTCAATATTTCCAGCTTCTGCTTTTGACCGTAAAATACTCTGGTATGCGGATGTGGAATATTAAGCATATTGAACAGGGCAGTCTGACGAATTTTATCCTGCACAAAATGATAGGTATTCAAATTTGGAAAAGTGGATTTGCCCATGGTATGAAACATGTTGGCATAAAAAGCAGTAGGATAATAGATTTTGTCAGCATTGTGTATAAGTCTTGATTCTTCTGAAGAATAGTCAATAAAATTTGGTTTGAAGCCAAGGGTAATGACATTCCGGCAATGCTTCAGGCGTGCTCCAAGTGCTATTTTAGGCATTGCTGGTTCGGGCATATATCTCATCTCTATTTGATCAGCTCATTAATTTCTTTGAGTGTAGCCTTTTTAAATTGGAACATATGCTATGCGGCCTTTTTCTTTACGCTACCCACACTCGCACAACTATCTTCAATTTGGCATAGATGAATCGTTCTGTGATAAAGTCTGTGCCTTTCCATAGTCATATGGAAAGACCAATAGGCATCCCAATCATTGCTTGTATAAACGGAACGCAGCAATAGTGTGGATTCAGCCCCTTTAATCGACCAGCGTCGTCCTGTTCCTTCCATACGATCTTTTACAGTATGACCGCAGGTTGACTCAACGGGCGCATTCTAAAAAATGGGGTAAATTTCAATGCGAATATTAACTTTTAAATTCAATAGTTTATGTCCACATCGCTTTTTTTTAATTTTCTAAAAATTTGAGTTTTGACAAAGTTTCATGGTGTTA
>JADGBP010000203.1 GCA_015231395.1 Desulfamplus sp.
GAGGAACCTGAACAGCATGAAGAACCTGAAGAGTGTGAATGTGACGAGCCTGAACAGCAGGATGAGTATGAAGTGCCTGAACCGCATGATGTGCAGCAGCTCGCATGTTCAGTAGCCAGTTTTTTAAACTGGCAAATGTGCTCCCATTTGAAGAAGCCATTGAACTTCTCAAAAAAGATATCAAAAAGACATATGGGAAAAAAGGCGATAAAGTTGTTCAAATGAACATTGACGCTGTTGACAGAACTCTTGAAAATTTGGTTGAAGTGGCTGTGCCTGAAAGCTGGAAAGATGCTTCTGGATGGCCTGATTCTGCACAGAAAGCAACTTATTTTGTTGATAATGTAATGCAACCTATTCTTGGCCAGAAGGGTGATCTGCTGCCGGTAAGCTCCTTTCAGCCTGATGGCGTATTTCCCAACTCCACAAGCCAGTATGAAAAACGCGGAGTTGCCATCAATGTTCCGGAATGGGTGCAGGAAAACTGTATTCAGTGCAACCAGTGTTCATTTGTATGTCCGCACGCAGCTATAATTCCAGTTGTTGCAACTGACGATGAGTTAAAAAATGCTCCATCAACCTTTGCTACTCAAGAAGGAAAGGGGAAAGAGCTCAAAGGTTACAGATTCAGAATGCAGGTCAACACGTTGGATTGCCAGGGATGTGGTAACTGTGCTGATATCTGTCCTGCAAAAGTTCCTGCCCTTGTAATGAAACCCCTTGCCACACAGACAGCAGTGGAGATTGAAAACCACAAATTCTCATTGACCGTTCCATTTAAAGAGGGTCTTGTTAAGAAGGATACTGTTAAAGGGAGCCAATTTGTCAAACCGTTGTTTGAGTTCTCTGGAGCGTGTGCCGGATGCGGAGAAACTCCTTATGTAAAAGTTTTGACCCAGCTTTTTGGTGACAGAATGACAATCTCCAACGCGACGGGCTGCTCCTCTATCTGGGGTGGTTCTGCCCCATCTTCTCCCTACTGCACCAATCCTGAAGGGCATGGCCCTGTTTGGGCAAGCTCCCTGTTTGAAGATGCGGCAGAATATGGTTACGGCATGATGATCGCCTTTAAAAAGAGACGCCAGACACTCGCGGCAAAGATCAACAAGGTTCTTGAGGCTGATATTTCCACGGATCTCAAGGAGGCTCTGTCCGGGTGGGTTGCCGGCATGAATGATGCCCAGGTCTCAAAAGAATATGGAGACAAAATTAAAAAACTGGCTACTGAACATGCGAGCTGCTGCACATCATGCGGTTCAGGCACTTCATACTCATCCTGCTGTTCAGGCTCGTCACATTCACACTCTTCAGGTTCTTCATGCTGTTCAGGTTCCTCACATTCACACTCTTCCGGTTCTTCATGCTGTTCAGGCTCATCACATTCTCATTCTTCAGGTTCCTCATACTCTTCAGCCAATACTTCTGCTGACTGCATGCTGGGCGAGATTCTTGAAGACCAGAATTTGTTTACCAAAAAATCTCACTGGATATTCGGTGGTGACGGATGGGCATATGACATTGGATTCGGCGGTCTGGATCACGTTATCGCGTCAGGGGAAGATATCAATATCCTTGTAATGGATACAGAAGTTTACTCCAACACCGGCGGTCAGTCATCAAAGGCAACACCAACTGGAGCCATTGCAAAATATGCGGCATCTGGAAAAAAGATTGGCAAGAAAGACTTAGGTGCAATGGCAATGAGCTATGGTTATGTCTATGTGGCTTCAATTGCAATGGGTGCAAGCAAGCAGCAGACCATGAAGGCTTTTCTTGAGGCGGAAAGTTATCCCGGACCATCCGTGATAATCTGCTATGCTCCTTGTATCAATCAGGGAATCAAAAAAGGTATGGGCAAAACACAGCTTCAGAGTAAACTTGCCGTAGAGTCAGGTTTCTGGTCAATATATCGGTATAATCCACTTCTGAAGGCAGAAGGCAAAAACCCCTTGATTCTTGATTCCAAAGCACCTGACGGAACCATTCAGGAATTTCTTGAGGGCGAAAATAGGTTTGCGGCTCTTGCAAAGAGTTTTCCTGAAGAGTCAGCACGCCTTAGAGCCAAGATTGAACAGGAAGTGAATGATAAATACGCACATTTGAAGAAGCTTGCGGAGTGATAAGGAGTGATAAATTAAATAAGTTAAGAAGGATTATAACCATGATTACTTATTTTATTGTCAGAACAGTTGTCAACTACCACTGAACAAGTTCAGTGGCTTGAACAGTGATGTTTAACGTAAGAGTTGATTAGGGAGCTTAAAGGAAACTTTATGCAGAAGTTTAAAGCAAAGTTAAAGAACGTACCAAGGGATACTTCACAAGTTCCTTGCTCTACAAGTTTGGAATTAAACAGAGACTAAAGTCTCAGTGTTTCAGACGGTCTGAAAGACGACAAACTGACTTTAAACAATCCCGAAGTGAATCAACCTCAATGTAAAGAGGGACAGAACTTGCGAGTATCTGTCAAAGTTTACATACTGGTTTCATCCCCTGAACAAGTTCAGGGGTTTTCACCAGCAGTGAAATATAAAAAGTTGACAAACCCTCAGCATCTAAAGTATTTTAGCTTAAAATTGTTTTCTTAGCTTAAAATTGTTTTCATGTTATGCAATGTCAATAAAAAAACAGCCACTTAAGGCAAAAGGTTTTTATTTCATATTTAACCTTTTGTCCGTGGCTGTTATCATTTTTTATCAAAAATATATATTTTAAGTTGCCGCAGGAGGAGAGGAATATTTTATGGCATTAACCAAAACCGACATCACAGAAAAAATTCAACATGGATTGAATATTTCAAGAACCAATGCATATAACATAATGGAGGATTTTCTTAAAATTATCAAAGACAGCCTTTCAGATGGTGATGATGTCATGATCAGTGGATTCGGAAAATTTTGTGTCAATAACAAAAAGTCACGGAAAGGGAGAAATCCTGCTACCAATAAAGAGATGAATCTTCCTGCAAGAAGAGTCGTTACATTTAAATGTTCAGGAAAACTAAGAAATCTTATTAATAAGGATTGACAAGATTTAGTTATCAAGAAATTTGGTATCCTTCATACAACCGCAAAAGTAATTGGCATTTTTTTGGTATCCTTCATATCACTTCAAAAGTAGTTGACACTTTTTTAAGATAATTCCCGAAAAATAGGGTTTTTGCTTCAGAATGTGTAAACTGGCAAATGAAGGATGCCGAATATGTCGTTGTAATGAATGAAGGATACCGGTATGCCAGTATAATTCGGTTATTCCTCTTTTTTTATATCCTGAAATCTGAAAACCAGCTCATCCTTTGCTACCATGCCAAGCTCATGTCTTGCAATGATGTTCATGCCACTGCAAAGATACTTATCTGCTTTTGTACAGGAATGTTGGCATTGTCCGGTTCAAGACTTTTTGTTGCACTTTTCTATGCATTTTCCAATGTTCAAATTCCATTAATCGGGGGAATAATTTCAATGAGTGCAAATTTTGTGTTATCCATTGTTCTTATGAAAAACATGGGAGTTGATACTGAAAAGGTAAAAAGCCCTAGTGGAAACTGCACAAGCCTGTCCGCATAATAGAGGTATGATACACTGCCTTGGGCAAAAGTTGATGTCATGCTTGATGCCATAATGGTTGCCACAAGCATATTGATTTGGTAATGACCAGTTCCTGCCAGAGCAGGAAGCATCATTTTAAAAGCCCTCATGGTATCTGGATGGAATAGGGTTATCTGTCCCCGAAACTTGAATCCTTTTTTCAATATAAATGGAATTTGGACAGCGAGCTGAAGAATACCACCAGCCGTAACTCCCCACGCTATGATAACAGCCGGTTGATCCGATAATGGGGAAAATAGCGTAACGGAAAAAATAATGGTGAGATTCAGGAGAATCGGGGCAGCGGCTGGTGCACCGAAATGTCCCATTGAGTTTAATACTCCCATGAATATGGACATAATGCATATGGAAAGTACATAGGGCATCATAATATTTGAGAGCTTGATGGTCAAGTCAGACTCAATAAAGAGAAAATTGGTCAATATTATGAAAAAGAGCAGAGCTATCACTCCAACAATAGCAGTAAGAAACAGGGCACTGCGTGCCATATCAAATGCATCTTTCCTACTTTTACGTGTAAGAATTTGAGTGAATATCGGTATAAATGATATGCTCAATACTCCGTCGGAAAATAATTTTCTAAAAAGATCCGGTATGCGGAACGCTGTAAAAAAAGCATCGCTGTAGATACCTGCACCAAGAAACATGGCAATAATGGAATCACGCACAAAGCCAAGAATACGGCTTGAGACTGTTAATGTGCCAACGATTCCAGCATCTTTTATCATTTTTTTATCAGATTGTTGAAGCAAGGACTTTTCCCTTGACAAAACAGATCAATATACAGTAAATTCATATACTTTAAATACAGAGTGCAAGGTTTACAAATGCAGATAGTAAACGGTGATGGTTGAAATATGATCACCCTCTCCTCTACCATGAAAACCAAAATGTGTTTTCACTTATAAAATTTTTATAAGTCAACTCAACATATTTTATAAATTCAACATAATCATTTTAATCGTAATAATTTAAGGAGTAGAAAAAACATTGGCTAATCACAAATCAGCTATTAAGCGTGCAAAGCAGAACGAAATAAAAAGACTAAGAAACAAATCAAACCGGTCAGCCATGAAAACAGCAATAAAAAAAGTATATGCTGCAAAAGCAGAAGGTGACGAAAACACTTCCGAGATTCTGAAAAATGCCCAGTCAATGCTTGCAAAAGCAGCAAAAAAAGGAATTTTACACAAAAATACGGCTGCACGTAAAACT
>JADGBP010000204.1 GCA_015231395.1 Desulfamplus sp.
AAAGGTTTCATGATAATTTTATTGTCCTTTCTGAATATTTAGCAAGAAATGCAGAACTTGGCGTCCTGCTTAAAAACAGTGCCATGCTGGAAAATCTGACAACTAACATGCTGCAACAAGAGGATATTATAAAAGTTGTCATCAAAGATGCCGAAGGCAAGACAATCACTGGAACAGACAGAATATCTATGCTGGAATCACAGCAAAATATGAATGAATCAGGTTTGGAGGATTCACAAAAACAGACCAGGTCAGAAAAACAAACAGGATCTGAAACACAAATAGGGTCTGAAATACAAACAGGGTCAGAAAAAGAGACAGATTTTGAGGACATGCTTGATTCTTCAATAAAGATTGAAACCAAAATTTTCCAGATACAGCCGGACAGTGGCGATATGGTTATGTATGGAGTCAATACCAGCAGAGAGATAATAGGCTATGTGGAGTTGTATTACACCCCTTCTGGTTTAAAGGCACTGACCATGGAAATGACATTTTTATTCATTGTCATCTCACTTGTGCTGTCATTTATTTCCATGGCATGGTACTGGTTTTTTGCCAGATCCATAACATCGCCTCTGATTAATCTTGTGGCTGTATCAAGAAAGGTGTCTCAGGGTAATCTTGAAGTAAGGGCATCAGGCGGAGATCTTAGGGAGACCAAAACTTTAGCAAAGGTCTTTAATGAGATGCTCAACTCCGTAAAAGCCCATCAGAAAGAGATGGAAAAAGTACATATTGAAATGGCAAAACAAAAAAGTTTGGCAGAAATCGGAAAGTTTTCCACCATGGTAGCTCACGAACTTAAAAATCCAATAGCCATTATCAAGGGCAGCATGGATATTTTAAAAAAAAAGAATCTGGATCAAAAGACAAGAGAAACCATGCTTTTCTATATAGATGACGAGATTCAACGTTTAAACCGTCTTGTTGATGAATTTCTGCTTTTTGCAAAACCAAAAAATCCAGTGCTTTCAAGGATCTCAATGTCATTATTTATAGGTGAAATCACAGAAAAGTTCAGGTTTACAGTTCCAGAGAAAAAGATTAAACTGTCTCTTAATGTTGAAGACGCTCCTGTTGAATGCGATGGTATCCTTATGGAGCGTGCTTTGCTCAATATTTTGAAAAATGCCGTGGAAAACTCAATTGGAACTGACAAAAGAGATCAGGCACAAAATCTCATTGAATATGATGCTGACATTGAGGTGTATGGAAGACTTGAGAGTACTTATTATATTATAGAAATTAAGGATCGTGGCAAAGGTGTTGACAAAACGATCATGGACGAGATTTTTAACCCTTTTTTTACAACACGGGCAAAGGGAACCGGTCTAGGTCTTGCCATTGTCAGAGATATTGTAGCTGTTCATAAAGGAACGGTATCAGTCAAAAACAGACTCTCAGGTGGGGCATCTTTTGAAATAAAAATCATTGCTAATGTGGTACCTTCGTTTTTTCTAAAAAAATATTGAATCTTTTTAGAAAACGTCAACTACCACTGAACAAGTTCAGTGGCTTGAACAGTGATGTTCAACGTAAGAGTTGATTAGGGAGCTTAAAGGAAACTTTATGCAGAAGTTTAAAGCAAAGTTAAAGAACGTACCAAGGGATACTTCACAAGTTCCTTGCTCTACAAGTTTGGAATTAAACAGAGACTAAAGTCTCAGTGTTTCAGACGGTCTGAAAGACGACAAACTGACTTTAAACAATCCCGAAGTGAATCAACCTCAATGTAAAGAGGGACAGAACTTGCGAGTATCTGTCAAAGTTTACATACTGGTTTCATCCCCTGAACAAGTTCAGGGGTTTTCACCAGCAGTGAAATATAAAGTAGCTTCGCTGTAATTGATTTTCAATTGAAATTCCTGAATAAAAACATTGAATCCTTGTCAAACACGGAGAAAAATTAAAATATGGCTAACATACTTATAGTGGATGATGAAGATCGTATTAGATTGATACTTAAAATAATGCTTCAATCACAGGGTCATGTGATTGAAGAGGCAGTAGATGGTCAAGAAGCCTTTGAAAAGCTTCAAAATGGTTTTTTTGATATTGTCATTTCAGATATTCGCATGGACAGATTGGATGGAAGAGGACTGCTCAAAAAAATAAAAGAACATGACATAGCATGTCCCCTGATCTTTATTACTGCTTTTGCATCTACTGAATCTGTGGTTGAAGCTCTGCATCTCGGAGCTGTAGATTATCTTGTTAAGCCTTTTGATGAAAAAGATGTTCAGGTTGCTGTAGAACGTGCTCTGGGTATGGGTAAAATTCTCCATGAAAATCGCAGACTTAAACAGGCAATTAAAAACGGAACCGACGAAAAAGCCATCTTTGTATCTTCTGCCATGAAAAATATTGAAATTATGACCCTTCAGGTAGCACAGAGTGACGCCACGGTTCTTATTACAGGAGAATCCGGTACTGGAAAAGAGGTTATTGCCAAACTTATACACAATGCAAGTTCCCGTGCATCCCAGAGATTTGTAGCTGTAAACTGTGCAGCCATCACCGAGACTCTTGTTGAGGCAGAGCTTTTTGGTCATGAAAAAGGTTCTTTTACAGGTGCTGTAAGCAGAAAGGAGGGTAAATTTGAATATGCTGACGGAGGCACACTTTTTTTAGATGAGGTAGGAGAACTGCCTTTCAATTCTCAGGCAAAATTGTTAAGAGCACTTCAGGAGAAAAAATTTCAGCGGGTAGGAGGCAACAGTGAAATTCCATTTAACACCAGAATTGTTTGTGCAACCAATCAGGATCTTGGTCGCATGGCTGCTGAAAAAAAATTCCGGCAGGATCTCTATTACCGGCTTGCTGTATTTCCAATACATGTACCCCCTCTAAGAGAAAGAAAAGAGGATATTGCCCCATTGACCCATCTGTTTATTGAAAAATTTGCAGATACACGTAATCTGACTGGAGAAATTATTACTAAAGGGGCTACAAGAAAGCTCAATGAATACTCATGGCCAGGCAATGTAAGAGAGCTTGCCAATGTAATTGAAAGGGTTATGATTCTGAAAGCGGGCACTCTTCCTATCACCACTGATGATCTTAAATTCATCTCCATCGGTTCATCAGATAAGCAGGAAATTCAGGAAAATCTCTTTCAGATTCCTCCCACTGGTATTGATTATGACGAGATTCAAAAAAATATTGTACAACAGGCTCTTGATATGACAGCTTCAAACCAGAGCAGTGCAGCAAGACTTCTCGGGCTTTCCAGAGCACGATTCAGAACCTTACTCAAACTGATCGAAGAACTTTGATAGGGCTCAAACCGTTTAATAGGAACAAAAGCACCTTCGCTACAATTACCATTGGATTGAAACTCCTTAAGGATAAAATTCCTGAACATAAGCAGCTTCGCTGCAATTATTGCAGGATTGAAATTCCTGAGTAAGAACAATAAAAAAAGGTTGGGGATGACAAAAAAAATCACAATAATCAAATTTATTCTGTTATCTGCAATAACTTGGATTTTAACCGGATTCTCCATGAGTTCCGCAGGACAATCTGAAGAACAATATCCGTTCGATATGGATGATACAATGCTCATGTTTGTGGGAGAAGACCTTGAAATCGTGACTGTCGCCTCCAGAACACCTGAGTCTCCTTCTACAGCCCCTGCAGTTGTTAGGGTTGTGGATCACAATGATATTGTCAACTATGGGTATAAAACGCTTGCTGAGTTGCTTTCCTCACAACCTGGATTTTATATCTCAGATCAGGGTATGGGATCCCTTCCATATGTAAGAGGAATATCCAATGGTATTTTGATACTTTACGACGGAGTTCCGGTTCCAACAGGAGGTCCTCGGAGTTACTATCCTTTGGATCACGAGCTTTCTTTGAAGAGTGTTAAAAGGGTTGAGATTATCAGAGGACCCGGCTCTGTATTATGGGGTGCTGATGCCTTTGCTGGAATTGTGAACATTGTACCTTTTACAGGAAAAGACTTTGCAGAACAAAGTTTCAAAGAAGAATATGTTGCAAAAAATGATAATCCAAAAAAAGATGCAATGACAAACCAGATTGAAAAAAAACAGACAGGTACAAAAAAACAGGCAGGTAAAAAATATACTGGTAGAGGTAAAGCGGAAATAATGGCAGGTTCCCAAAATACCCTGAAAGGATTTGCAGATACAGGATGCAGAGGCAAAAACTGGGATGCCTATTTTTCAATCTATGAAGCAAAAAATAGGTATGACAATGGCTCGCTTCTGGATGTTGTCTTTTCCGAACAAGATGAACAATGGATAGTAGGCAAGGATATGATTGATGATTCTGACTACCGTGAAGTAACTGCCAATTTTAATTTAAATGACTCTTTTGCGGTTTCCGGAAGATTTTCAGATTTTAATAAATCCTACACACAAACCTTGGGTGATGCAACTGACTTTGGATGGCCAAGCAAAAAAAGTGTCCCTGCAAATTATATCAAGGCAAATTATTCCACGGCATGGGAAAGCTCACACTGGAATCTAACAACATATTTTCAAGATATCTCCTATGAACAGATGGATGCGGGAACTTCCATACAGGAAGGGCTTAATATCTTTTACGGTGAGCTGCTGTGGGACAGACGCCTTTTTAAAAGAGGGTTGATGACAGCTGGTATCTCATACAGGGAGAACCATGTTGAAGGAGCTCTTGTAGATAATGGTTTTCTACCGGAGCTTTTGAAAGGAGAAAATCAATCAGCTTCTGTGCCAAATCTAAATTGGCAGTTCCTTTAAGAATTCCCGCAAATTCAATCTGCCTGAATGCGGAGCCATGCTCTGTAACAGCACCGGTCGGGGCATCT
>JADGBP010000205.1 GCA_015231395.1 Desulfamplus sp.
AATCCTTCAACGGTCATTGGAATTTTCACTACAATATTTTGAGCAATTTTTGCAAGCTCCCGTGCTTCTGTAACCATGCCGTTGTAGTCAAGGCTTATAACCTCGGCACTTACAGGCCCATCAACAATAGAACATATTTCCCTGATGATATCTTTGAACTCCCCTTTTTCTCTTGCAATAAGTGATGGATTGGTTGTTACGCCGTCCACCATACCCATCTTGCTGGCATCTTTTATTTCATCAATATTGGCTGTATCTATAAAAAATTTCAATTTTTCCTCCATATTTTCAGTTTTTTATTGTTTGATTTTTTACTTTTTGCGTTCTTTAAACAAAACCACACTCTGCTCATGATCCTGTTCATGGTCTCTCTCAACCGCTTTCAGAAGATTTGCTGCACTATCGCCTATAACCGGATGAATTATTTCTGGTGCTATATCACAAAGGGGTTTTAATACAAAACCTCTTTTATGCATTCTTGGATGTGGAATAGTGAGTTTTTCTGTATTGACGACTATATCTTGGTAAAAAATAATATCCAGATCAATAATTCTTGGACCAAACCGCACTGTTTTTTGATATTGTCCAAGTTGCTGTTCAATCTCTTTAAGGCTCACCATTAATGTTTCGGGATCAAGATCTGTCTCAATTTTCAACGCACTGTTTACAAACCAGTCCTGATCTTTGTAATCAACAGGCTCTGTTTTATAAAAATGTGCAATATCAACAACCTTTGTTCCATGCAGTTTGCCTATATGCTCTATTCCCATCATGCAGTTGGCATATTTATCCCCCATGTTGGAACCAATTGAGATAAATACGATACTCTTTTTTTCCATCAAACAACCTCTAAAAACAACATCTATAGCCTTTCAGAAAAATATTTTGGTATCTCAATTTTTAAGAAGGGCAATCACATAGGATTGCCCCCTACAGTTCTCTTGCTAATTTAATTATCTGGAAAACTATAAAAATAACCGCTAATTAAATTCAAACTCAATGGTTTCAGAGAATCTGCTTGAGATATTTTGACCTGTGAAACACCTTACTTTGTAAAAATAGATAAAGCCCTTTTCAATTGACTGCCGGTATTCTGATAAAGGAAATGAGACTGACGCTATTTTTTCAAATTCAAGAGGACATCTTTTACAGGTATCTTCAGACAGTCGAAGAGTTGCTCTAAAAATTTCAACTCCTTTAATATCAGGTTTATGATTATGTTTGTTATTGTTATTATTGATTTTGTTGTTATTTTTATTTGAAGAGTGACTCCATTTTAGCCAAATTTCATGAACCTGATTTTGATTGCTGTGAATTGAGTATTCAAGTTGTGTTGGCGGTTCAGGAACAGTTGTCATTGCCAATGGCGGAAGCGGGTCGCCTTTTTTACCGCATCCTAATACTGTTAATGACAAACCTAATATAGAGAAGATTGATACGGATAGGAATAGAATTAGCATCTTGGTTAATATCTTATAGTTTTCCAGATAATTAAATTGGCAAGAGTAGGGGCAATCCCTTGCGGTTGCCCTTCTTAAAAATTGAGATACCAAAATATTTTTCTGAAAAGCCATAGTTCGTATCTTAAAAAATGCATCTTTCATCTTAAATCAAACCTTTTTGCCGCTTTTTTGACCGCTCTTCCTACATTTTCATAACTTGTGCTTCCGTGGGTAACCCTGCGTGAAATCATCTTGTCAATTGAAAGAAACTCAAATATATCCTCCTCAATAAGATCAGAGAAGGTCTTTAACTCCTCAAGTGTAAGTTCATGCAGCTCTCTAACATCAGAAAGTGCAAATGCAACCGCCCTTCCAGATACAGAATGAGCCTCGCGGAAAGGCATTCCCTTAACCACAAGATAATCGGCAAGATCCGTGGCATTGAGATAGCCCTTTTGTGCAGCATTGAGCATGGTTTGTCTTTGAATTTCAATATTGGGTATCATACGGGTATATATATCAATGCAGGCTTTAAGGGTATTTACAGTATCAAAAAGCGGCTCTTTGTCCTCCTGCATATCCCTGTTATAGGCAAGGGGCAAAGATTTCATAATTGTGATAATTGCCATGAGATTACCCACAACCCTGCCTGTTTTTCCCCTTACAAGCTCAGCAACATCAGGATTCTTTTTTTGAGGCATGATGCTTGAACCGGTTGTAAATGCATCAGAGATTGTTATAAATGCAAATTCTGATGATGACCAGAGAACAAGCTCTTCGGAAAATCTTGAAAAATGGATCATGCAGATAGATGCATGAGATATGAATTCCATTACAAAATCCCTGTCAGATACCGAATCCATGCTGTTATCCGACACTTTTGAAAATCCGAGAAGTTCTCTTGTCAGCTCTCTGTTTAGGGGAAATGTTGTTCCTGCAAGAGCAGCAGATCCAAGCGGCATCACGTCAGTGCGTTTCAGGGAATCTTCAAATCTTTCGTAGTCACGTTTAAACATCTCATAATAAGCCATAAGATGATGAGAAAAAAGCACAGGCTGTGCCCGCTGAAGATGAGTATATCCAGGCATCACTACATCAATATATTTTTGTGCAGTCTCAACAATCACTTTTTGAAGTTCAAGAAGAGAATTCATAACAGCCTGAGTATGTGCCTTGAGATAGATTCTTACATCCAGAGCTACCTGGTCGTTCCGGCTTCGTCCAGTATGCAGCTTTCTGGCAACTGTTCCGACCACGTCTCCAAGGGCACTCTCAATGTGCATATGAATATCCTCAAGCGTATCTGAATATTCAAGTTCACCGCTCTCAATCTTTTTCCGGACTTTTTCAAGCCCGTTTAATAAAGTATCAGCCTCGTCCTGTGTAATCATGGACTGGGTAGCCATCATCTTCAAATGAGCAATGCTGCCATCAATATCACATGCGTAAAGGGCTTTATCAACATCAATGGAAGATGTGAATTTTTCGACCATTTTATCTGTGTTAAGGGAAAATCTTCCATCCCAGGGTTTTTGTGTCATAGTTAACTTACCTGTTATTTTAGGATTATATGTTGCTGGTTGCTGAGTAGTTGTTTGAGAAAATATTCTGATTTTTACGGCATCCTTACATATCTCCCCAAAAGTAGTTGACACTTTTGGGATAGAGTAGAATCCCCGAAAAATAGGAATCTGGATAAAGAAAGTGTCAATTGGTAAACGAAGGGTGCTATTTTTATATATGAAACAAACTCTCTCTGAGACGCTTTTCCCCAAACTTCATGGGCAGAAACGTTGTCAAGAGACAGATCAAAAGAGCTCCGACAAAAGATCCAGCAATCCATGTCATATTAAAAGCAGTTAATGGACTGGATTTAAATTGGGACGACAGAATCATATATACAGGGCCTGCCTGAAGAACAATTACACTTCCAATGAACAGTGCACTCAAAATCATAAATAGCAGCCCGCCATAGCTCGTAATGCTCTGGGCAGGGTTTTCGGATTTAAAAGAGGGGAAAGCCGCACCAAGTCCAATACCTAAGGACAATACGCCCGGAACAATAAAAAGCGTGTTGATGCAGGAGAGCACCATCATAAATGGAACCACCTTGAGTAGAATATTGGTACCAATAATCAGAATAAATGTAAGTATCATAAGGGGAATCAAGTAGATGAGATATTTTATCCAGAGAAAAAACTTAAGATCAATGGGAGAAGAACGTATAAGCCATATGGACTCACCTTCCATACTGACGGCTGGAAACGCAAATCTGCCAGCTATAGCAGTCAGGACAAAAAATGCAAGTCCCATATTTAGAAATGATAGAATGTTTTGTAGATAAATAGTTTGAATAGGGGATTTTTCTAAAGGAAGAACTTTGAAATTATAGATATAGATACCGATCAGTGCTCCAATGAGAAAAAGCTGTGACCACTGGGTCTGATCCCTAAAAAAGGTTTTAATCTCTTTTACAACAAGAGCACGGACAGGGCCAGACACCAGACAACCAGGCAGTATTCCTGTAAGAGGAAAGTTAAATCTTGATTTTCCATTAAAAAATTTTATTCCTCCAAAGAGACGAGCAGCAGATGTCTGTGCCTTTGATACTCCGTTGAAATAGGTAAAATCCGCCATCACTAATACTATAAACCCCATAAAAAGAGCAAAACTGAATGCAAGAAGCATATGAAAACAGGCAACGATGTTATCGCTTTTCAGGGCTGAGGTAAGAGCATCATAACACCAGGTACTTGGCAAAAAAGGTGATGATGGAGTGCTCATGGATTTAAAATAGAAAAGTGTGGCTGAAAAAACTTCCGGATCAACAAGCCGTTCCGGTCTTAAAACTCTGAATGCAAGATAGAGCAGGATAAACAAAAATAGCCCCATAAATACAAACAAGGTTCGGATACGGCTTGCCGGCACAATCACTACCGCAGACATTACAGTTAGGGATCCAAGACTTGATGCCCCAACAGCAAGCAACAGAAGGGAAATTATGGTTGTCAGGTAAAAAAATATGCCGACCTTGTAAATCCACCCATAAGCAACAAACACCGGCAGCGTATAAAGAATTACCATCCATGAGCTGTCAAAAGTGCTTTCAATCCAGCGTGCAAAAAAAATCCTGTATCCTTCAACAGGCATTGAATGAACAAGTTTAAGATCCTTTGCAAGATAAAGCTTTGACAGGGCATTTAGAATATTGCTGAATATCAGCAGAGAAAATATGGTAACGATAACCATGGAAAGCAGCTTCCAAGCCAGAATATCCCCAAGCTCCTCAATCTGGCTGAAATAGTTGAGTACCTTTAGCGATACATACAAAGCTCCAACCCAGAAGGC
>JADGBP010000206.1 GCA_015231395.1 Desulfamplus sp.
CAGTGGGTCAAATTGCCCCACTTTTTTATTGCGAAGCTTGGGTTCTGATATAAGAATTTTAATCCAACGATAATTGCAGCTAACCTGCTTATGTTCAATATTTCAATATGCCTTACACAAAATCCATTAGAACCAGAGATATTTAGCCGCCTTTTCTATTGAATTTATCATCCTTTTCCTGTACTCATAACTCCGTCAACAAACAAGAACATAGCTGCCACCCCCCGACCATGAAAAACAAATGTGTTTTCACGGTAAACAGTCATGGTCGGATGGAAATCCGACCACCCCCAACCATGAAAAGCAAATGTGTTTTCACGGTAAACAGTCATGGTCGGATGGAAATCCGACCACCCCCAACCATGAAAAGCAAATGTGTTTTCACGGTAAATATTTTTAATATGGCTGTCAAAAAGTTGCACATGGGTTATATATAGTATTTTTTTATTAACTTGGGATTTTGGTAATATCCGTGCGGTACGGTTATCTGGGATCTCAGGAAATTAATGGAGGTTTACAGATGTTGATTAAAAAATTGATTGTTGTATTGCTTCTGGCAATGGTACCGACTTTTGTTGGCGGATTTACTTCAACAGCGGAATCTGCTGATCCGGTAAAGCTTACCTACGCCAATTTTTTCCCCCCTTTTCATGTTCAGTCCAAACTTGCTGAATCATGGTGTCAGGAGGTTGAAAAAAGAACCAATGGTGCATTGAAAATTGATTATTATCCGGGTGGTACTTTAGCTAAAGCACCTCAAATTTATGATGGAGTTGCCTCGGGGGTTGCAGATATCGGAATGACGGTTCTTGCCTATTCAAGAGGAAGATTTCCTGTTCTGGGTGCTGTTGATCTGCCTATGGGATATCCCAATGGTGTGGTTGCAACCAAAGTCGCCAATGCAGTTCTGGAGCAATTCAAGCCAGATGAGATTAAAGATACTCAAGTCATGTTTCTTCATGCACACGGACCAGGGTATATTCACACAATAAAAAAGCCAGTCAAAACGCTTGCTGATATGAAGGGGCTTAAGATAAGATCTACAGGCATGAGCACACATCTTGTGAGTGCTCTGGGCGGCACGCCTGTAGGTCAGAGCATGTCAGAAACCTATACCAGTCTTCAGAAAGGGGTTGTAGATGGAAGTGCCCATCCCTTGGAATCCAATAAAGGGTGGAAATTGGCGGAAGTACTTGATTACTGTGTTGCAGAAAACTCGGTAGCGTACACAACAGCCATGATAGTTACAATGAATAAAGCTAAATGGGCGGCTCTTTCTCCAGAAATTCAAAAAACAATCACTGAAATTAATGCAGAGTGGCTTTTAAAACATGGTCAGGCATGGGATGAAATTGATGTGGAAGGTAAAACCGTTTTTATTGAAAAGGGAAACCAGATCATTACGCTTGACCCGAAAGAGTCTGAAAAGTGGGAAGCAGCAGTTAAGCCAGCAATTGCATCTTATGCACAGGAGTTGAATGCAAAAGGGCTAAAAGGCACTGAGATTGTTGATTTTATTACTAAAACAATTGAAAGCAGCAAATAGCTTTTTTGTAGCCGGATTCGCCTTAAGATGGATAAAATCCTGTTTTAATTTAAATCTGGTATCTTGATTAAATTATTAAATTAATACGTTATTCCTACACGATTAAAAGTTATTGTGTCGATTAAAAGTTATTGTATCAACGAACCCCTACCCGTAAAAGGTAGGGGTTTTCTTGGAGGTTTTTATGAAGTCTTTATGGTTTTTTATGGATAAATTGCAGGATTACATGAAAATGGCGGGTGCTTTCTGCATTATGGTGATGGCAACAATTACATGCAGTGATATTGTAATGAGGGCAGCCTTTAACTCTCCCATTTTTGGCTCAGAAGAGATTGTCTCCATATGTGCAATTCTTACAATGGTATTTGCTCTTCCCTATTCGCATAAACAAGATGCCCATATTGGTGTTGAGATATTTGTACGGCTATTTTCACAAAAAACTCAATCCATAATCAAGGTAGTTACCGGTACAATATCTTTCATTCTGATGGCGGTCATCTCATGGCGGCTCTTCCTGTTTGCAGGAACAATAGTAAAATCAGGAGAGCGTTCCATGAACCTCCAGCTTCCAATGTATTATTTTGTTTACATATCAGGTGCATGTTTTGTAATTTTTTCAATCTTTATTTTAAAAGACATTATTATGTTTTTTACAGCAATCAAGGAAGATTAGATGAACCCTACTTTTATTGGTGTAACCGGTATTGTTATCATGATTGCCATTTTCATGACCAGAATGCCGGTAGCGTATGTTATGACAATGGTGGGTTTTGTGGGTTTCGGTATTTTGATCTCCTTTGATGCAGCACTCAATCTTCTGCCAAGTAATTTTTATGATGTATTTAAATCTTACGACCTTTCAACCATACCTTTGTATGTATTGATGGGACAGCTTGCGTTCAACTGCGGCATCAACCGCAAACTATACAATACTGCCTACAAGTTTCTTGGTAATACCACAGGCGGGCTTGCAATGGCAACGGTTGCATCATGCACAGCTTTCGGAGCAGTGTGCGGCTCAAGTCCTGCAACCGCTGCTACCATGGCAACGGTAGGAATGCCCGAAATGAAACGCTTTGGTTATTCAGACTCTTTATCTGCCGGAGCTGTAGCTTCAGGCGGAGGGCTTGGCATGATAATGCCTCCCAGCATTGTTCTGATTATTTATGGTATATTGACAGAACAGTCTATTGGTGCTCTGTTTGTATCTGGTATATTTCCAGCAATTCTTATGACGTTTCTATTTATCATATCTATTTACATCACATGTAAAATAGACCCGAGCCAAGGTCCCAAAGGGGAAAAATTTACCTTTGTGGAGAAAATCAAATCACTTGGCGGCTTAAGCGATACGCTTGCTGTTTTTGTCCTTGTAATGAGCGGACTATTTTGGGGATTCTTTACCCCAACAGAATCTGCTGCTGTGGGAGTTTTTGGCGTGATTGCGGTTGCTCTTGTCAGAAAGCAACTGACATGGGAAGGGTTTGTAAAATCTCTTTATGAAACTATGAGGACAAGCAGCATGATCCTCTTTTTAATAGCTGGTGCAGTTGTTTTTGGAAAGTTTCTTGCCGTAACCAGGATTCCTTTTGAGGTAGCCTCCTGGGTTGCAAATTTTGACCTTCCTCCATTTATTATCATGGGTATAATTATAGCCATCTATTTTTTGGGTGGATGTTTCATGGACTCTCTTGGTTTAATAATGCTCACCATTCCTGTTTTTTATCCGGTGGTCATGAACCTTGGGTATGATCCTATCTGGTTTGGCATAATCATCGTTCTTGTAACTGAAATGGGTGTCATAACTCCACCTGTAGGAATCAATGTTTATGTGGTCTATGGAGTCGCTCAAAATGTAGTTGGAGATATAAAGCTTGAGTCTATTTTTAAAGGGATCTTTCCATTTTTGATTGCCACTTTGGTTGGTATTATTATTATTACGATCTTTCCACAAATTGTTTTGTTTCTGCCTAAGCTTATGTATTAATTGTGCTTTGTGGGGTAAGCTCAACGCCTGACACGCTTTTGCAAAATTGAGGATAAATATCTTGTCATGCTTGTGCAGGAATTTAAATTCAACAATAATTGCGTCGAAGCCGCTTATGTTCTCGTGCTCGTGCAGGAATTTCAATCCCGCAACAATTGCAGCGAAGATGCTTATGTTCTTTCCTATTTATGCAATCCCCCCGTTGACGCCCAACACCTGACCGGTAATATAGGCGGCTTTTTGTGAACACAAGAAAAGAACAGCATCTGCAACTTCTTCTGGTTTGCCTAAACGACCGACTGGAATAGACTGGGTAATCTGGTCAATGGGCAGTCCTTCGACCATTTCTGTTTCAATAAATCCTGGGGCAACTGCATTTACGGTGATATTCCGCTTGGCAATCTCTTTGGCAAGGGCTTTGGTAGCACCAATAAGACCAGCTTTGGATGCCGAATAGTTAACTTGTCCTGCCTGACCCACCTGATGTGGAGGCGATATTTATAATCCGACCATACCGATTATGAAGCATAGCATATTTTTCACTACAAGCCGAGTTACATTAAAAAAACCGGTGAGATTGGTATCTAATACCTGCTGCCAGTTTTCCGCTTTCATCAATACCATTAGCTTGTCATCGCGAATGCCGGCATTGTTTATAAGGATTTCTATCTTTCCTTTTTCTGCGATTATGTTTTTAATGGCTGCCTCAGTCGCTTGTTTGTCTCTGACATCAAAGGGCATCAGAGCACCTTCTCCCCCCTGTTCTCTTATCTGATCAAGGGTCTGCTGGGCAGCGTTATCGTTTGAATGATAATTAATAAAGACAAATCTGCCTGAAGTCGCCAAATTTTTAGCAATAGCCCTTCCGATTCCTCTGCTGGCACCTGTTACCAAAGCGATTTCTTTGGGATCGTTTGATATCTTGCTCATAGAAGTTCCTTTTTTATCGTATATAGTTTTCCAGATAATTAAATTGACAAGAGCACTGTAGGGGCAATCCTTTGTGGTTGCCCTTCAAAATTGAGAATGCCAAAATATTTTTCTGGAAGTCTATAGAAATTTCAATCCAGCAATAATTGTAGCAATGTTTTCTTATGAAAAGCAACGTAAACCCTGAAAAATTAACCTTGAAAATCAATTCTATATTTTTGTAATATACATTTTCCACGAGCCTGCTCCACCATCTCTGTTGGATCTGGCTACCTGGTCTTCCTTAATCACAACTGCTTTAACGTTAGACTTAATGGGCTCTTCA
>JADGBP010000207.1 GCA_015231395.1 Desulfamplus sp.
CTTAAACTCAACAGATTGACCTTTGGCGGGAGTTCCAAAAATAGCTCTGTGATGTTTCCTGATTTGATGCTCAAATCAATAGTAGCCGAACCACTCATGGTTACATCGCCCAGAGAAATAAGCGTATAGACCATTGCATCAAATTTTCCTTCTTTACGCTCCGGCGGAACAACCTGTACAGTCAATTTGGGAGGTGCGACATATTTGTAGGTATGTGCCACAATCTTATCGATTGACTGACGCACGAATGCAGGAAGCTGATTTTCCCCCACTTTGGTAATATCTTTTTCTTCAACAGGTTTAAGTGTCGACTCCTTACTTGAGAGCAATGCGACCATGCCTCTTTGGCGGTGAATATTTCTGGCACGAACAAGAGGAACGTCTATTCCATTACGAGCAGTGTCTATTCCGGTATGAGAATCGTCTATTCCGGTATGAGAATCGTCTGTTCCGGTGTGGGAATAGTCTGTTCCGGTGTGAGAATCGTCTGTTCCGGTGTGGGAATCGTCTGTTCCAATGCGAGCATCATTTGTTTCGGTGCGGGCATCGTTTATTCCATTTCGGACATCATTTGTGTTTATGGATTGGTCATAAAAAATATCGAAATTAAAAGATTCCTTTACCTTCTGGTTAACAAAAATGGTTAAAATTGAGGGATCATCGGCTTGACCTTTGGCAATACGCCAGTCGCTGATTTCACCGCTTTCGGTTACTATCCGGTTGATTTGAATGTTATCCGGCAGTTCAATCTCAAAGGTGTTGGTTTCACCTCGGGTGATTTCATAACGAGCCATTACTTGTGTATAAAGCACGCCCTCTTCAGCGTAAACTGTATGATAAAAGGTGGCATTTGCCTGAAGTTCTGCTTTTACCTCTTCAGGAATTGCTTCTGTCCATGTAAATGAAACCTGATCGGTCATGGGAATATAAAAGCTTGATTCTGTAACATTATCTTTAAAATTTTTGACTACGCTGGTAGCAGGGGTTACACTAAGCTCCTTTTTTCCGGGAAGAATCAATTTAAAATGAGATATCGGAATAAGAGGGATAGGCATGTGAATAGCCGGTGCACTGTTCTGACTTCTTGCTACATTTTGGCTTTCAAGAGTGGTTAAAAAGTCAAGGCTGATGTTGTGTTTGCCAATTCCTGTGATTGTGGTTGTAAAATAGGCATCTTCAATAAAAATCGCGGATTTTTGACCGTCCACCAGAACATCGCTCAGAGTTATGGTATTGGGCATTAATTTGAGATTAACCGGTTCATTGCCAAAAACTTCAAGTTCAAATTCACCAGTCCAGACAACGGCTTCATTCAAAAGTTGTCCCTCATAATTAGCCCTGCTTACAGCATAACTTTTTTTATGCGGAAACCGCCATGACAATTGCACCCCTTCGCAGGCAGGAATTACTGCCTGAACAAGTGTTGTATTGTCCTGGTTGCTGATGCTGATTCCAGCAGAAGGGATTACTCCGACATCAGCATTAGTTTCTGGAATGGCTGCATTAAAAGTCATGTTCGCGGCTTTAGGCAAAGGTATAAGCAGGGTGTAGCCTGATTCGGATTCAATGGCATCTATGGCGTATTCAAGTTCCATCTGATAATTTCCGCTCTGCTGCACGCTCCAGAACAGCCCATCTTTTCGGGTTATCAATTGAACCTGATTCCCGTTTACCGTCACTTGTTTAAGTGGTGTTCCGGCAGGCAAAACAGGAATCAGCACCCATTCATTTTCAACAATATTGAGTGATAAAGCAACATGGATAATTGCCAGTGCTTTATCCTCAACACCGCTTACAGTGACATTCACACGGGCATTGCCTATTGAAAATCCGGCAGGTGCTGGTCTGGGCTTTTTTTTGGGTTCACGTGCTATATCCATCAAGCGGTTATACTCATTAAGATGCAACCTGACATCTCCTGTTGCGGATTTTTCACCAGCAGTGAATGCTTCAGCCTGTGCATGTGCCGTAAAATTAAAACCGAATAAGTAACTTATAAAACCAGATATGATTAAAAGCGTGGTTACCAATAAAGCTGGCAATGTTGATACAGACTGTTTCATATTAACTCTTCTCCTTTTCATTCCCTATTTTATTATTCAGGAATTTCAATTCAACAATAATTGCAGCAAAGCTGCCTATGTTCTGATCATTCTCTTTTTATGATCATTCTCTAACTGTAGCCGAACGCGGCAGCATTTTTAGATATCCTGCCAGTTCCAGAGATTGGGCGATATAGTTTTGTTGTTCCTGATTCTGTTGCCCATTGAGCAGGGCAAGATATTCATCTAACATTTGCATGTCATTATAGATGTCGGTATCTCGCTCTAACCCGTTTACCAGCAGTTTCAGACCGGTCATGATGTTCAGCCATGCCTGTAATTTCTTGCTTGCTGCTAAAATATTGCCGTTATTAAGAGATATATCGCCGCTTCCAAGGGATTGTCCCGCATCTTTAAGTACTGTTGAAAGTTGCGATGCCAAATAATTTTTAAACACGTTAATTTCAAGCGGTCCGTCAGGTTTTACCTCGCGACTCAAATCAAGACGAGTCCGTATCACGCCATTTTTCAAGTGAATCAAATCCTTGTAACGAGCAGTGACATCCATGATCGTGCCCGGAGACGTGGCAATTACATCCAGCAGAATGACATGGGCATCATTGGTATAATATGCTGGAATTACAATCTGAATCCCCTCCTCATCATCACCCCGATCTGCCTCGATCCCCATGCTTCTGGAAATCTTTAGATCCACGCTTTTTTCTGCATCCCGCACTTTTTGAGACTCCAGCCTATCCAGACGATAAGAGCCGATAACATCAACCAGTTTGACTTGAGGAGCCAGACGGATACGTAGTCGTAAAGCCCTTGCGATTACACGACTGACAGCATTGAGTTCCTTTTCGGCGATATCTTTGGCATCACGGTCAGATAGCAGTAGATACCGGTTGCCCTGACCTGCCAGAGCCAACTGGTCAAGTTCGTCCTGATTCACGCTGTCTGAAATCCCGACAGTGGTCAAAGGGATCCCGTCAACAGCATTTTGATGGGCTATATCTGCCAGTAGTCCGGTGATTTCGCCAAGATGCTTGTGAGTAACAAGAATGACCACGCTGCTGCCCAGAGGAGCGTTTGGATCATCAGCACTCCGCACAGTATCATAAGCTTTCCGGATTGATTCTGTCAGGGATAAAATTGGTGAAACTGAGGGTTGATTGTCAATCAGGCGTTGCATGGCAAGTTTTATAGGACCATAGCGAAAATCAGTCGAAGGAATGATGAGCCCTCCTGGTTTGCCGGCAATGGTCAAGCTGAAACGATCTCCAATATCCTTGACTTTCTCAAACGCGGATACGAGTGAATGAAAAGCAGCTTGGGTTTCAGGAGAAGGTGCACCTTCCCAGTCCAGAACGATACCAATATTCATGGCTGGACGAACTCCGCGTTTTCTGGAACTGCCTTTGATACCCACTTGAACTATCATTCTCGTATCATGTTCAATTCCAGTAACATTGCTGCTCAGATATAGTCCGATTACAGAATTTTCAGGCGGATCAAAGGGCTGAAGGGGCTGCAGGGCGGCATCCTCCATTTTAATCGGACGGTCAAGCATTGCTTGAAACAGACCGCGGTCTTTGGCTGGCAAACTGGTTCTTAGTCGGCGAATGGCAGGATCTCCGGGAATGTAGGTGTTTGCCCAGTAACCCGCAGCTTCCTGTACAGTTACACTTTCAAGACTCTTCATCTCATTCAAAAATGCTTTGGCTGGGGAGATAGCGATTGCCTTATTAATTGCTTTGTTCTTATCAAAGGCTCCGTCCTTCTCAACTTCCTCAACCTTATCAAATTTCATACGGGGGGACGGTGGTTTTTGATCAAATTTCATGATGGGGGAGGGTTTTTCCTGTCTCTGGGAGGGGATTTCTTGCATCTGGGCAAGGATATCCTGCTTCTTTTCTTTTGCAGCGAAAATCTCATTGTTCACGTCTTTTCTTCGTTCGACATCTGTTCTCTGTTCTACATCGTTTTTCCGTTCTGCATATTGTTTCCGTTCTGATGATTTAATCTGCTTTTGTAGTTTCTTTTTTGAAACAGATCTTTGCATTAACAATGGTGGTGCTGGTGCTGGTGATGATTTTCCTGATAATGATTCTGTTATCGATGGATCTGTTGATGATGGAAATTCTGCACCTGATAAATCTTTTGCGACTGACAAATTTTTCGCATCTGACGACTCTTCCGCGGCGGACAAATTTTCTGTGGCTGACGAGTTTTCTTTGGTTGATGAGTCTTCTGGCGAGAGGTCTGATGATAATGAGTCTGTTGATATTGAGGATGAGTCTTTTAACGAAGATCCCATTGACAACAACTCTGTCTCTGGCACAGCTTCTGTTTTTTCAATCATGAGAGGAGTATGAACGCTACTAAGCTTTGTGGGAATAATAAACTTTGCGGAAAAAATAAAAAAAATATACAAAAGCAAACCAATTATCGCTATAGTTGCACATCCTATTATAAAAGCCTTTTTTCTGTAAAAAGGCTTGGACATGGGTTCTGACAAATCATCAAGAATTTTATTGATCTGTAGGCGTTTCCACAAAGCATGACATTCACTGCATTCGGCAAGGTGATTGATCAGTTTATCGCTCAGGCTGGTTTTCAAAGCAGCCTGTTGCAAGATGTTTGTCTGTCCGCTGAGGCTTAACTGTTCCTGAAATTCGAGACATGTGTTTTCCATTAACTGTTCCTGAAATTCGAGATGTGTGTTTTCCATT
>JADGBP010000208.1 GCA_015231395.1 Desulfamplus sp.
TGTTATTGAATCCGGCTTTGTTGTTGAATCCGGTTCCATGGTTGAGGACGGTTGGCTTGTGGTTGAAACTGGTTTCACGTTAAAGACTCCTTATCTGTTTATACAAATTACCTGTTTTCTTGATATCTGTATTAGAGATGTTTTGTTTAAGATTTTCTACAGCCAACGGAATGAACTGCTCAAAAAAAGTTTTTCCCAGGTTCATGGAAAGATGGCTGAACGCACCAAGCATCTGCATGTTACGGGTGATAGCACAATATCTGTAGCACTGTATGAACAGCTTTGTATCATGTCCGGTAATTCTTTCAATCTCATGGGCACAATAATGCAAAATATTCTCTTTTATATCATCATCAAGGTTGACGTAAGGGTCGATGAGAAGAGAAGCAAGATCATATTCAAGAGGTCCCCTTCTTGCGGATTGAAAATCAATGAAAAAACATTGTCCATCCTTTACCATTATGTTTCTTGACTGCATATCCCTGTGCATCAACCCTTCAAAAGCATGTTCAAGGGCATGTTCTGCAATAAATTCAAAGTCATCCATAAAATCATCAAATCTGACCTCCAGCTTGAGAAAACCTTGAAGAAAAGCCTCGACAAAATAACGGCACTCCTTTTCCAGAATCATCTCCTTTGAATACGAGGATGTCTGAAATGTCCATGCATCATCAAAGCCTTTTATCCCCTGTATGGAAAAAGAGATGGCAAGGCAACATACTTTTTTGTACCAATCAAGAATAGCATTGCTGTTGTTAGCACCATTTTTTTGGGGGATTTCAGGGGTATTCTTTTTTGAAATCACGTCTTGAAGATGCACATCTCCCAAATCTTCAAGAACAACCAAGCCTGAAAATCTGTCATATCCTTTTATTGCCGGCACAGGAATACCCTGTGCATAGAGGTGTTTTCCAATTTTGATAAAAGAGTCAATCTCCTGGTTTTTATGAGCAATAGTTATTTCATGGCATCCATTTCTGCTATTGTCATTTGCTTTGCTATCATTTTTGCCGGTCTGGATACCATGATCCGCAACAATTACAGAAATATTTGGATTGCCAGAACGAGTGCAGCGAAACCATCTTCTGTCTGATCCGTCTCCTGCAAGTTTTTCAACGACAACCTGTTTCAGGTGTAGTGATGAAGAAACATTATCCATTGTTAGTTGTCCTACCTTTGCAGTTAGTTGCTCTGCTGCTGCAAATCGTATGGCAACATCACGATAAGTTTCTGGTGTGCCAATATCTTGCCAGAAGATGTCTTTGCATATAAATGCTTTTATCTCATTTCCCTTGCGGGCAAGTTCGGAATAAAGAGCAATACTGCTGAAGGGAACCGTTTGGAAATTGTCGCTGTTTTTCAATGAGTTACTATTTTTGATTACTTTGCTGTTTCTCAGTACATTGTTATTTTTTTGCATATGGTCAAAAATTTCAGGAGAGAGAACCTGAACGCCTGTAAATGCTAATAATCTATTTTCAGAAATATTTTTTCCTGAAAAACCTTTTTTTCCTGAAACGTTTTTTATAGACAACTCATTGATATTTTTTCCCTCAAAGCTTTTGATAAACAGCTCTTTATTAACAGAGACTTTATTGTAGATGTGATAGTCGTGAAGCACAAGAGTTGCACACCAGTTCCCTTTCAGATGAAACTCCCATACCATTTTAATGTCTATGTCAGAGACGATATCACTGTTTACTACAATAAAATGGTCATTACCCATGAAGTGCTGCACATTTTTGATAGCTCCTCCGGTGTCAAGAATCTTCGGCTCATGGATAGTGGTAACAGGGATATTGAACAGATTCTCTGATTTACACACATCGATAAAATGTTCAATTTGGTCATGAAGGTGATGAGTATTTATGATGATATCAGTGCATCCGGCCTGAATGAGCTGTTCAATGCATCTTTGCAGTACAGGAACACCGTTCAGTGTAAATAGCGGTTTTGGCCGGATTGCCGTGTGAGGCAAAAGGCGAGTGCCAAATCCGGCGGCAAGAATCAATGCTTTCATGATGTGACAATAGTTAGAAGATTGTCAATAATATCTTTATACTCTTTAATCTTATCGCTATTTTCCGAGCCTTCAACACCATTGTTGATAAAAAAATTGGCGGCATTTATGTAGTTGATATTTGAAAGAGACTCTTTGAGAAGTATCTCTCTTCTCTTGTAGCAACTGGCTCCTTTTGCCTGCATCTTTTTAATCCTATCCTTGGAATCGTGCTTATCTTTCGGGTATTTTTCAAAATACATCAGGGCAACCTTATAGGACTCAAGAAACGGTCTTAAAAATTCTGAAAACCCCTTGAGTTTTCTGTATCCTTCGGATGTCAAATTGTAGGTGTCTGAAAAAGAGGGTGTTGGCACAAGAATGCCGTCATCAATAAATGCTTTGATGCAGGTATGAATGTGCTCAGTGCAGGTTTTTTCCTCATTAAAAGAGAATTCATCAATAAAGAAGTTTTGTAAAAAACGGTATGTATCAGTAAGATCGTCTGATGAAAACTGAAATGTGTCTGTTTTGAGTATTGCAATAGCAGTGTAAGCCGCAGGAATAAAGAAACAGATAGTATTATTTTTATAGTAATCCAGTATGGGTCTCTTGTTATCCTTGACAAAAAAACGGGTGTTATCAGTAATCTCCTCTTCAGTTTCATCAGCAAGTTCAATAAGTTTTCTTGATACAAAGGTAACCAAAACATGATTTAAGGCAAGGTCAGGATCAATGGTAAGAGTGTCCGCAAGCTCCGCGTTAGAGATGGTAAGTATATTCATGTACGAGTTGACCCTGAACATGAGCTCTTTTTTTGAGAAACTGCTTCCTGAAGAGTTTAGCACAGCACTGGCGATTATGCCGTGAGGGGTCACAATTGAGGTCTCGTTGATGGCATTTAAGAGCTTGTATCCTATACTTCTGCATAGTTCCATGTGCTGGTCATTATCCATAGAATGGAGTTCAAGACCTTTTTCATCTAAATAATCGCTTAAATAAAAAGGTTCATGAAATTTGATATATACCTTGCCATATTTCTTTTTGAGAAATTTCCTTGCCTTTATAAGTTGTGAAAGATTTTCCGGATTCTTTTTTCCTCCTTCAATTTCATGGAGATAAGCAGCTTCTTCAAGTACCTGGTCATAACCTACATAGGTCGGCATGAAGACAAGATCTTCACAAGCCCCGTTTTTGTAAGCTTTTATCAGCATGGAGAGAAAGCCTAATTTTGGTGGAAGTAGCTTGCCTGTGCGGCTTCTTCCCCCTTCAATAAAAAACTCGAGATTAAATCCTTCGGACAGCATTTTTTCAATATAAGCAGCAAAAATTTTAGAGTAGAGAACAGCACCTTTGAATGTCCGTCTCAGAAAGAATGCACCACCTCCCCTGAAGATTGCTCCAAGTGGCCAGAAGGAGAGGTTTTTGCCAGCGGCAATATGGGGGCAGGGCATGTTGTTCTTAAACATGAGGTAGGATAGCAGCAGGTAATCCAGATGGCTCTTGTGACATGGGGCAAGTATAACCGGCGACTTTTTGGACTCCTCCTTGATTCGATCCAGCCCTTCGTAATCAACCACAAGCCCTTCAAAAATATTGTTAAAAACCCATGTCAGTAATCTTTCCAGCATGAATATTGTATTAAGGTTATAGTCCGCGGCAATCTCTTCAATGTAAGACGCAGCTTTTTTGTGAGTCATCATCTGGGACTCGCCTTCCTGCTCAGAGTATTCACGCATGAAATTTTGCATAGATTGCTGGGTCAGTATATCTTCAGTCAGCTCCTCTCTTGATTTGAGTACAGGACCTGTAATGCTTTTTTTCTGGCGGTTCAACAGATCCATAAGGTGCGTTCTAAGAGTATATGTTTGGAAATCCTCATCAATATCCTTGATATCAGGTCGATTCAAAAAGTTTTGAAGGTTGAGCGGGGCAGATATTTCGACGCATATTTTTTCAGGTTTCTGCCACATTGCCAGCAGGCGTTTGAGTTTGCCGGGTTTTTCGTTGCTGCCAAGCAGGATGTCCATAAAGGTTGAGGTGGTTCTCACAGGCTTGGTGCTGAACACAATGGCCTGAGGAATTAGAAATACCGGCTTGATGCTGTTTTTTTGAAATTCGATCAGGTGGCGCAGAGGATCTGGTTTTGCTTCAACAAATCTCCTGTAAAAGTTTTTCCCTTCGATCATATGGAGAAATCCGGCACGACCTTTTAAAAACTCACGATCAAAATATTGTGTCTGATAGGGATTTTTCATCTTGAAATGTTTGAGAATGTGTTTGCACTGGGATACAATGATCCTGAAAATTTCTTTTGCAGGCAGCAAAAAAAAGAATTTGACATCAAATGCAAGCTCAGGATAGGGCAGAGCTGATTTTTTGAAAGCGGTATGGTAGTAGAGAAATTCAAAAAGACTTTTGTATTTTCCCACATACACAACAACGCCTTTTTCATTGAGTCGATTTAATTTTTCCGTTTTTTTCAGGTCAAGTTTTATTTTGTCAAAAAAACGGTTAATAATGTATGATGGGAGGAAGCCGGAATTTCCGGGATAGAAACAGGCAAAATAGTCGTTTGTATTATTAGTTTCTGTGTTTGTAACTAAATTGTCAGCCTCTGTATTGGCAACTAAATTATCAGTTTTTGTATTTGTAACTGCATTATCAGTTTCTGTATTTGTAACAGTGTTATCAGTTCCTGTAGCTGCATTCACATCTGTATCCATATATGTTTTGTTGCTCCAGAGAGCTTTCAAATTTTTAAAGATCGTCATTG
>JADGBP010000209.1 GCA_015231395.1 Desulfamplus sp.
CATGTCGGAAAATCTTTTCATACTGCTCTCTTCCAGAGTTTTTTTCAGTCGTCTTTTCATGGAAGCATAGGCATAGTTAGTAAAATCATAGCCATATCTCAACCGGACAGCCTCCAGAACCAGTTTTGAAACTTTTTACCCAAAGCCTCAGGATGAATGGTTTTTTATGCCTTGGCAGCAAAGAGAGCCTTGAATTTTCCACCAGTGCATCTTTATATGAGCCTGTTGATAAAACAGCCAGAATCTTCAAGAAAAAACGGGATGTTTTATTTTCAGGAAAATATAAAGATCCAGGAAACAGTTATGGCATCTAAATTTAAAGCTATTGTTATAGGTGTTTCTGCTGGAGGGTTTAAAGCTCTTCACAGTATGCTGCCTATGTTCAGTGCTCAGTTTCCTCTGCCGATTATAATTGTTCAGCACCGTAATGCCGATGCAGACTCCTATTTCATAACATCTTTAAACAATGTCTGTCAGATGCCCGTGAAGGAACCTCTGGATAAAACAAAAATTGAACCCGGAAATATCTATATTTCACCGGGCGGCTATCATCTGCTTGTGGAAAAAGATTATTATTTTTCGCTTTCAGTTGATATGCCGGTTTGTTATTGCCGACCATCAATTGATGTGCTGTTTGAATCTGCAGCAGAAGTATTTGGTTCAGGTCTTGTTGGCATTATTTTAACCGGAGCCAATTACGATGGCAGTAATGGGATTAAGGCGATCAAGTCTTTAGGAGGTATCACCATTGCACAAAATCCTAAAACAGCAGAAGTGAATTACATGCCAGCCTGTGCAATCAAAACTAATGCTATTGATCATATACTGAATTTAGATGAAATCCCCGGTTTTATAGAAAAAATACTATAATTACTGCAAAACTAAATATAGATAGCCTGTCGGAGAAATCGAATAATCAAATGGATATAGATAGCCTGTCGGATAAATCGAATAATCAAATGGATATAGATATCTTGTCGGAAAAATCGAATAATCAAATGGATATAGATAGCCTGTCGGATAAATCGAATAATCAAATGGATATAGATAGCTTGTCGGAAAAATCAAATAATCAAATGAATAATGACATCTTGAAACCAAAGATTCTGATTGTCGATGATATACCTGAAAATCTTTTTGTTTTGGAAAGAATTCTTGTTAAAGTTGATGCTCAAATCATCAAGGCATCTTCGGGCAATGAAGCTTTGACCCAGATGCTGGATCATGATTTTGCTCTTATTATACTTGATGTCCAGATGCCGGAGATGGATGGTTATGAGGTGGCTGAAATTATCAAGTCAAATGAAAAAACGGAAAATATACCCATTATTTTTTTGACGGCCATTGACAGGGATGATTTAAAGGAGATGCAGGGATACGAGACCGGTGCGGTTGATTTTATGTTCAAGCCCTTGAATAAACCGATTCTGATCAGCAAGGTGAATGTTTTTCTGGAGATGTATCGAATAAAGAATAGTCTTGAGCATCTTGTGGAGGAAAGGACAAGTGAACTGCTTCTAACAAATCAGAAACTCAAAGAACTAATAGTAAAAAATGTGAAAGCAACTCGTGAGGTTGAATCTGCACACTCGTATCTGTTAAAGGTAATTGATTCCATATCTTCCTGTCTCATCAGTGTTGACCATCTTGGCAAGATTACTAATATGAACAGCCAGGCACAGATCATATCCGGAGTTACTTCCCATGCTGCGGCAGGACGGTCTGTTCTCGAAATATTTCCGTTCTATACGTTACTGCCACAGATGATTCAGCAGGCAATTGATTCCGCACAACCTGTTCAGAAACACAGCGTTCCCATTAATATTAAAAATGGATATTTTCAAAATAACCCAATTAATAAAAAACTCTCAGGGGAATCAACCAGAGAAGAGCTTTCAGGGGAATCAACCAGAGAAGAGCTTTCAGGGGACTCAACCAGAGAAGAGCTTTCAGGGGACTCAACCAGAGAAAAACTCTCAGGGAAATCAACCAGAGAAAAACTCTCAGGGGAATCAACCAGAAAAAAATTCTCAGGGGACACAATCAAGAGAAAACAGATTAAAGAAGACCCAGTTATAAACGATTTTGCTATTTACCCTTTTCGCTTTAATTATATCCGTGGTGCGGTAATCAGAGTTGATGATGTTACAGAACGGGTCAAGCAGGAAGAGGTAATTGCCCAGAACAAAAAAAAGCTTGCAATTGACACGATTCATCGTCTGACCTGGGCATCTGAGTACAAGGATAAAGATACCGGTATCCACATCCAGAGAATAAGCAATTACAGCACTGCAATAGCCCGAAAACTTGGTATCAATAAGAATTCCGTGGAATCCTTGTCATATGCAGCTCCAATGCATGATATCGGGAAAATAGGGATACCGGATCATATTTTGCTTAAACAGGGAAAACTTGACGCTGAAGAGTGGGAAATCATGAGGAGCCATACGGAAATCGGGGCAAAAATACTGAAGGGTTCCAAATCTGGTTTTATCCGTCTTGGAGAACTTATTGCACTGACTCACCATGAAAAATGGGACGGTAGTGGTTATCCTATGGGACTTAAAGGAAAACAAATTCCCTTGCTCAGCCGTATCGTTGCTGTGGCAGATGTTTTTGATTCACTTACCACCAAACGACCTTACAAAGAGGCTTTTTCTCTGGAAAAAGCATATCAGATAATTAAAGAAGGAAGAGGTACCCATTTTGACCCGGATGTTGTTGATGCCTTTTTTGAAATTTCAGATGAGATTCTGAAAATTAAAAATCAGCAATCAGATGAACAGGAAAAGATGTCTTTTATCTATAAATATATACTTTCTGATGATGGCACTAAACCGTCACTATTAGCTGAGGACATTGGTAAACTGCCACTACTTTGAAAAGAGCATGCTTCTTAAAAAATAACTTGAGATTTATATGGATACCAATAACTGGAGATTGAATGGATAGCGACATCTTCAAACCAAAGATTCTTATTGTCGATGATATACCTGAAAACTTGTTTGTTTTGGAAAAAATTCTTAACAAATTAGATGCCCAGGTAATCAGGGCAGCTTCTGGCAACGAAGCTCTGACTCAGATTCTGGATCACGACTTTGCTCTTATCATACTTGATGTCCAGATGCCGGATATGGATGGATATGAAGTGGCGGAGATACTTAAATATAATGAAAAAACTGAAAATATTCCCATCATTTTTGTTACTGCTATTGACAGGGACGATGCCAAAGAGATCAAAGGATACGGCACAGGTGCGGTTGACTTTATTTTTAAGCCTTTGAACAAATTTATTCTCCTGAGCAAGGTCAATATATTTTTAGAGATGTATAAAATAAGAAATAGTCTGGAACAGATTGTTGCTGAAAGGACTTCCGAACTAAGCAGAACAAATGAATACCTTAAAGAACAGATAGAGAAAAATATTAAGGCAACCCGTGAAATAGAGCGGGCACGGGCATATCTTCATAAAGTCATCAACTCCATCTCATCAAGTCTTATAAGTGTGGATAGCCAAGTAAGAATCACCGATATGAATCAACATGCTCAAACCTTGGCAAACATGAACTCAAAAGAGGCGGTTGGCAGACCTATTTCTGAAGTTTTGCCTTTTTACAATTCACTGACAAGTAATATTGAACAGGCAATAAACTCAGGTGAACCTGTTGAGAAAAATCGTGTTCCGGTTTATATCAGAGGCAAGCTGGTTATTAACAATTTTTCCATTTATCCCTTTAGTTTTGATGAAAGTCGTGGAGCTGTTATTAAAAGTGATGACGTTACCGAGCGGGTAAAAATAGATGAAATTGTGATTCAGTCTGAAAAAATGCAATCCATGGGTGGAATTGCCGCTGGTATGGCTCATGAAATCAACAATCCACTTTCCTCTATTATTCAAAATGTTCAGGTTATCAGGAACAGGACTCAAGGAGATCTTCCTGCCAACCACAGGGCTGCCGAGGAGCTTGGAATAACCTTTGATGTCATAAAACAGTATATGGAAAAAAGGGATCTTTTCCGTATGATGGAGGCTATCCACCAATCAGGTAACAAAGCAGCACAGATTGTAGATGATATGTTGAGTTTCAGCCGTAAAAGTGAAGGCTTTCTTAAACATGAAAATCTGGAAGTTCTGATGGAGAAATCCATTAAAATTGCAATGGCTGATTATAAAACAAAAACAGGAAAAGAACTTGAACACCTTGAAATTATTAAAACCTACCAGCCAGACATGCCATTGATTTCCTGTCAGCCAGGTAAAATCCAACAGGTGATGCTTAATATTTTGAAAAATGCATTTCAGGCAATGGAACAGAAAAAAACGGATGAAAAAAAGACGCTCACAATTTCAATTAAATCATCTGACGATAATATGGCTTCAATTGAAATTGCTGATAATGGAGAAGGAATGGTAGAAGAGACTCTCAAAAAAATATTCAATCCCTTTTTTACCACCAGAAAGAGCTCTTCAGGACTTGGTTTGTCAATTTCCTATTTTATTATTACCGAAGAGCATAAAGGCACTCTGACGGCTTCTTCCACACATGACAACGGGGCAATATTTACAATAAAAATTCCTCTTCACAAATCCATACCTGCTGTTGTACCGGCATGACATTTACCGTAAAAACACGTTTGCTTTTCATGGTCGGGGGGTGGACTGATTCCAATTTGACCATAGACGTTTACTGGCATGATATTTTACTGGCATGATATTTTAC
>JADGBP010000020.1:0-1556 GCA_015231395.1 Desulfamplus sp.
CAAGTATATTGCCCGTGATGAAGATACTCCTTTGATGCGTTGGGGATTTCCGATTCTGGATCGTCAGGGACACCAGTATTTCCCAACAGTTGGTTATAAGGGGGGAATACGGATTTTAGAAAAGATACTTTCAGCTCTTCTTGACAGGACAGATAGGGATGCGCCGGAAGAGAAATTTGAACTTGTTTTTTAGATTCATAAATTAAGGCTAAACGTTTATGGTCGGGATCCGAACACCCCGAATAATGAAAGCAAAAATGTGTTTTCACGGTAAACACTCATGGCAGGGGTTTCTGCCACCCCCCGACCATGAAAAGCAAACGTGTTTTCACGGTAAAAGCAAAATAGAATAAGCGTAAAGTATAGGGATAAATGAGCTATGAAAAACCTTTCATCTTGCAATCTTCTGTCATGTTGCTGCGAAAAAGATGCTTCTGGTGATAGCCTTACAATACTCTTGCCAGTAGCTGTAAAGGTAAATGCCAGAATAAGATATTCACCCGTAAATCCATCTGTCCCTTCTGCTGTTATGGGAACAGATGATGTCATTGCATGGCTGGAGCAATGGATTGAGTCTGACAATCTTACAAACGGTTTCAGAATAAATGCTGTCCAGATTACAGGATATGGAGATCCTCTGGCAGAGATTGAAAGGACACTTGAAATAGCAAATGCAGTGCATACTAAATATCCCTGGCTCACGCTCTCTGTCAGAACACTTGGAATAGACGGGGATAAATATGCAGCACAACTTCATGCAGCAGGAGTAAGCCGTATTGAGTTGGAAATTAATGCCGTTGATACTGCCCATCTTGAAAAAATCTACGCATGGATACGCCCAGGGCACAAGACCTTGAGACTTGAGGATGCAGCAAACATACTTCTTAAGGAGCAGCGTAAAGCATTAAAGGCATTTGATAACGCAGGAGTTGCGGTCTCTGTAATCACCACACTGTATCCGCATAATAATGAGGATCATATTGAAGAGATAGCAGAAATAATGGCAGAACTGGGTTCACAAAATATGGTTATTCTACCTTATCGTCCGGAAGATGGAACTGATATTTTCCTGCCGTCTCCTGATGAAGCGATGATGGAAGAGGCACGAAAATTGTGTGCACAACATATTGCAGTAAAAAAGATTGGCTTAACGACGATTTATTCCAGACCAGTTGAAAATCAGGAAATGATTCCACAATCGACAAAAGAGAGACCCAATGTGGCGGTTGTCAGTACAAATGGTATTGACATTGATCTCCATCTTGGCCAGGCACGAAAGATACTGATCTACGGCCCCAGAAAAGACGGACTGGTATCTCTTCTTGAAACACGATCTGCACCAGAATCGGGCAGCGGTGACAGTCGCTGGTTGGCTTTGGCCGGGACGTTGCATGACTGTTTTGCACTTCTGACAGCAAGTGCAGGCGAAAATCCCCGTAAGGTTCTATCCGGTAAGGGTATCAGAACTCTTATTACAGAAGATAATATAGAAAGCACGGTTGAAGTTCTGTATGGCTGAGTAACATGGCAATACCTATATTTTATTGATTGAAATG
>JADGBP010000020.1:1655-7394 GCA_015231395.1 Desulfamplus sp.
GGTTATTGAAATGGTTATTGAAATGGTTATTGAAATGGTTATTGAAATGGTTATTGAAATGGTTATTGAAATGGTTATTGAAATGGTTATTGAAATGGTTATTGAAATGGTTATTGAAATGGTTATTGAAATGGTTATTTGAATATAACTATTTGGGAATTTTAAGAATTTAATCGAACAATAATGCAGATAACTTGCTTATATTCTTGTCAATATTCCTGATTTATTCCCATACATAAGTTGCAGACAATTCAGGGCTCTCTTCCCAGGGTGCTTTCATAAGACTCCATACCTTGCTGTTTACCAACCGGTCTATCTCCTGATAGAAATTGACAGCTCCTTTGAACCCTGCATAAGGTCCGCCTGAATCGTAACTATGAAGCTGTTTCATCGGAATACCCATCTTCTGGATCGAAAATTTTTCCTTGATACCTGCACAGAAGATATCCGGTTTCATCAACTGCACTAACTTTTCAGCCTCATATTGGTTGAGATCATCAATGATGATACTGCCTGAATCCATATCAGGGTTAAGCCCTGCGTAATTCTTAAAATTGAGTCCTTGTTCTTCTAAAGCCTTTTTTTCATCTTCAGTTTTACGTGGATTGTAGAGTTTAGGGTCTGGTTCAACATGAATCTCCTCAATATTTCTGCTGTCAGCATCAACCTTGAGGTCAGGCAGAACTTGTCGTCCTTCATAGTCATCACGATGAGCAAATTCATATCCTGCCGAAAGAACCTTCATACCCATCTCCTTGAACAGCTCCTGATAGTGATGTGCTCTTGATCCTCCAACAAACATCATCGCTTTTTTGCCTTCTGTTCTTGGATAGACATCCTGACGTGCTGCCTCTACAGAAGGCATCTCTTCCGCTATCACCTCTTCAACCTTGTCAGTAAGGGAGTTATCACCAAAATACTGGGCGATTTTTCTTAGCGACTTTGCAGTTGCTCCGGCTCCTATAAAGTTTACCTTTATCCAGGGAATTCCATATTTTACCTCAAGCATGTCAGCAACATAGTTTATTGAACGGTGGCACATTACACAGCTTAAATCTGCCTGATTAGCTGAAGCAAACTGATCGTAGGTTGAGTTCCCCGAAAAAGTGGCGATATTTGTTATGCCGCATTTATTCAAAATCCTGTCAATTTCAAAACCATCACCGCCTATGTTATATTCTCCAAGCAGATTGATCTTATATTTATCGGTTTTATCGGTCGTAGATGTTCCAACCAGATGGGTAAAAACCTGATTGTTGGCTATATGATGACCCGCAGACTGGGATACACCTTTGTAGCCTTCACAACTAAAAGCAAAAACGTTGCAATCTCCTAATTTATCTTTCATGCTTTTTGCGACATTATGAATATCATCGCCTATCAGTCCGACTGGACATGTGGCGAAAACAGCGATGCTTTTGGGATGAAACAGGTCATAAGCCTCCTGAATTGCAGCGGTAAGTTTTTTCTCTCCACCAAAAATTACATCTGAATCCTGCATATCTGTTGACATGCAGTAGGTGATAAAGTTTTCATTTTTCTCACCAGAAGCACTTGTCTGGTTACGACGTGTCAGCCACGCATAAAAACTGCAACCAATAGGACCATGCACAAGATTTACTATATCGCTTGTGGGTCCCATAATAACGCCCTTGCAACCGGCGTAGGTGCAACCACGCATACTTATGATACCCGGAATAGTCCTTACGTTTGCCATAATTTCAGGAGGAGGAGAATTTTCTTCAGCCTCGTTTATAAGTATCTGTTTGGCACGTTTGCGGGCAACTTTTGGCGGATATATTTTTAACAACTCTGTTTTAATATCAACTGGTTTCCACTCAACTACTTTTTTTCTTGATTTTGGCATGATTTTACTCCTTCTTTTAGCCAATTGATTTTTCGCCTGTTTCCCCTGTTCGCACCCTTATGGCATCTGCAATAGGCATGACAAAAATTTTTCCATCACCCGGTTTCCCTGTCTGATTGATCTCAATAATAGCTTGGACAACATCGTCAACAAGATCGTCTTTCGCAACTACAGTAACCATCCTTTTAGAATAGAGTTTGCCTTTTTCTCCAAGTAGTGATGCAGCCTCTTCGTATCCAAGTCCTGCACCTTCAAGAACTGCCGGATTTACAAATCCTTTTCCCCTTCCCTGTGCTTCATGGGCAAAAAAGGCATCAACTCCAGCTTCGGTAAGAGCCTTTTTTGTCTGGTTCATCATATTCATGCGAACCACTGCGACTATCTCTTTCATCTATTGCCCCCTTTTAGGATACAGTGGCGGTATCACGTATGCCGGAACTGATTGTATAGACATCCTGAACTTCGGATATAAATATCTTACCATCTCCAAAAGCTCCTTTACCGCTGGTTTTAGCTGTCTTCATTATGGTTTCAATGACAAAATCTTTATCATTGGCATTGACCACACTCATCAGCATGGTTTTTGGTATCTCGTCATAGGTTACTTCGCCTATCTTGATGCCCCGCTGTTTTCCGCGTCCTGCAACCGAATATTTGGTCACTGCAGGAAATCCTGCATCCATCAGTGCTGCCAGTATCGCATCGGATTTTTCCGGACGAATAATTGCTCTTATCATTATCATCATTTCATTGTTCTCCTTATGTTTCGTTTTCGTTCTCGTTCTTATTGATATGTTTAGTTTTCGTTCTCGTTCTTATTGATATGTTTAGTTTTCGTTCTCGTTCTTATTGATATGTTTAGTTTTCGTTCTCGTTCTTATTGATATGTTTAGTTTTCGTTCTCGTTCTCGTTCTTATTGAAGAATTTCAATCCTTTAATCTACGCCACCTGCATCAGACCATACTCCATAAGCAGCCCTTCAAGTGTTTCAATCTCAAGAGGTTGGGGAATCACAAACATCTTGTTTTCGTCAATAGCTCTTGCTAAACCTCTGTATTCATCAGCCTGTTTTGCCTCAGGTTTCCACTCTATGACAGTCTTTCTGTTAATCTCTGCTCGTTGAACATCGTTATCTCGAGGCACGAAATAGATCATCTGGGTACCTATCTTTTTCGCAAGCTCCTGGATCATCTCTTTTTCGTTATCCACATTTCTGGAGTTGCAGATCAGCCCACCAAGACGGACGCGACCGGATTGGGCAAACTTCATGATACCCTTGCAGATATTGTTTGCAGCATACATAGCCATCATCTCACCCGAGCAGACTATGTATATTTCCTCTGCCTTGCCATCCCTTATCGGCATTGCAAAACCTCCGCATACCACGTCACCGAGAACATCATAAAAGGCGTAATCAAGACCTTCTGACGACTGATAGGCACCGAGAGACTCAAGCATGTTTATTGATGTGATAATACCGCGACCTGCACACCCAACACCCGGTTCCGGTCCTCCTGACTCCACACACCATGTTTTGCCATATCCGAGTTTTCTGATATCTTCGAGTTCCACATCCTCTCCCTCTTCCCTCAAGGTATCAAGTACCGATTTCTGGGCAAGCCCTCCTAAAAGCAGACGAGTTGAGTCTGCCTTTGGATCACAGCCTACGACCATGATTTTTCTACCCATTTCCGCAAGTCCTGCAACTGTGTTCTGGGTAGTTGTGGATTTACCGATCCCGCCTTTTCCATAAATTGCTACTTTTCTCATCGTGCTCTCCTTGTTTGACTTAAATACCCTGTTTCATGGGCTTTTAAATTTACTCTTTTTTTGATTTCAGCCCTTGTAAACAGCCTAATACAAACGCCGTGCCAAGCATGCAAAATTATTATTTTATCTTTTAAAATCAATAATTTATACTCAAAATCCATATCAAAATGGGTGTTATGTATGAAAAATGGAGTCAATCCTTTTTTGAAATAATTTTACGAAATTGTATTTGAACTACAAAAAGGTGTGTCGTAGTTAGGATTTTAGAAAAGGTGTGTCGTAGTTAGGATTTTAGGAAAGGTGTGTCGTAGTTAGGATTTTAGGAAATGATGTGAAAAAAGAAAAAATCAGAAACATGGCTGGAGTACTTCTGGCAATATTGTAATATTAATGTTTTGATATATACGTAAATGTAATTAAATTGCCTGTCTCACCTCTATATTTATCTTTCATAATGATTATCTAAAAATTGATAATCATTGAAAATCAAAGTGTTATATTTAAAATGACTTTCTGGTCTGAAAAATGCAGTATCTTCAGCCGTAGGCTAAAGCCATCGGCTACACCTTTAAAAAAGCCCACTTAAGTGGGTTTTAATAAAATCAGCCCAGAGATTTAGCTCAGGGCGATAAATTAAATCAAAAACTCGATTTAATATCGTGTAGAGTATAGAAACAAATGATTGCGGGGGAAGGATAATGGAGAATTTGTTAATAAAACCTGAAACTATCATAAAATCACCTGAATATTCCAGAGCATCAACAGAAAGATTTGAATTGATGGCTTTGCACAACATAACGCATCTAATCGGTACCGCTGCCAATCTTGAGACAACTCTCTCTAATATATTGAAAGTGCTTAATGATACCCTAAAAATGGAACGGGCAACACTGCTGTTAATAGATGAAGAGACCCAACTATTGACAATAAGGGCATCCTGCGGTCTGTCAGCAGAGGAGGAACTGAGGGGTGTTTACAAGCCTGACGAGGGTGTCTGCGGACAGATTTTTCAGAGTAAATCACCATTTGTTGTACCGGATATTCACAGCGAACCCTTGTTTCTGAACCGTACCGGTGCCCGTCCTAAATTCAGCAAAACAAAACTCTCATTTCTTGGTGTCCCGATTCTGGTCAGAGGAAACCCTGTAGGAGTGCTAACTGTTGACAGGCTTTTTGGTCCGGAAGTTTCATTTGAGGAAGATATAAGGTTTCTAACTGTTCTCTCAACCTTGATTGCCCAGTTTCTACAACTGCACGAGGAGATCCGCAGAAAAGAGGCAAGGCTTAAAGAAGAGAACCGCTCATTAAAGGCAAAACTGCATAATCTAAACGATGGACACTTCATTGTGGGTCATTCAAAACCGATGCAGGATGTATTCAATATTGTTGCAAAAATATCACAAAGTAGTGTAACTGCTCTTCTGCTTGGGGAATCAGGTACAGGCAAGGAGCTTGTTGCAAGAGCAATCCACGATTCCAGCAGGCGAAAAGAGAAGCCCTTTATCAAGGTGAACTGTGCAGCTCTTCCCGAGCCTCTTCTTGAAAGCGAACTGTTTGGACATGAAAAAGGGGCATTTACTGGAGCACATGCAGCACGTCAAGGTCGCTTTGAACTAGCTGACAACGGGACTATTTTTCTTGATGAGTTAGGTGAGATGCCCTTCTCTTTACAGTCTAAAATGTTGAGAGTCTTGCAGGAAAAAGAGTTTGAAAGGCTTGGCGGAAGCAGAACGCTGAATGTGGATGTGCGGATTATTGCTGCTACAAATGCAAGTTTAGAACAAGCTGTAACAGAGGGTAAATTCAGAGCTGATCTTTACTATCGGCTCAATGTTGTGCCAATCATACTGCCACCGTTGCGTGATAGAAAGGAGGATATTCCAATCCTTTTCAACCATTTCCTGCTCAAAAGTAATCAACGCAATGGCAGAAACATCAAGTTGACTTCAGATTTACTTGATTTTCTTATGAATTACAGATGGACAGGGAATGTCAGGGAGATGCAGAACATGGTGGAACGGATGGTTATTCTTGCAGAGAGTGATCGTCTGACTCTGGACGATCTTCCACATGAAGTTAGGAATTTTTCAACTCATGAAGA
>JADGBP010000020.1:7492-13419 GCA_015231395.1 Desulfamplus sp.
ACATGAAGTTAGGAATTTTTCAACTCATGAAGATATGGAAATAGTTGATAATGTGATGGAGAAGACAAACAGCTATCCGTTCTCTTCTGAAAATACAGACAGCAAAAGAGGACATCGAGATAACAAAAGGCTTTCTTTGCATGATATTGAACGGGCAGAAGTGGAATCTGCCCTGAGGCGTAATGGCTGGGTACAGATTATGGCTGCCCGAGAATTAGGTATTACACAGCGGCAGATAGGTTATCGTATCAAAAAATACAATCTTTCACGTTTTGATGCTTACGGATTTAGGGGGTAACCCCAACATTCACACTGCCAAGTGCAATCTGTGAATCTCATGCACTTGTAAGCAAGTGGTATTTTGGTATTAATTAACTTCATTGAAAATATACTCAAATATAAGAACCCCGTTAGACCGTAAAAAATATAAGAACCCCATTAGACCGTAAAAAATATAAGAACCCCATTAGACCGTAAAACAATATGTCATTGAAAACATAAGGATTCAGAGAATGGCAGGGAAATACAAGATTATTGATACTACGCTTAGAGAAGGAGAGCAGACTCCCGGGGTTTCATTCACTCTTGAGGAGAAGAAAAATATTATTAAAGGGCTGTCAAAAATAGGGGTGGCTGAGATAGAAATTGGTATCTCTTCGCCTTTTATGGAATATATGGATGAGCTTGTATTGTATTGTCGTAGCCATTTCCCTGAACTCTGCACCTCCCTTTGGAGCAGATGCAGAGTCGATGATATAAGCTATGCAGCCACACTTAAGCCAGACATTCTATCTCTATCCATTCCAGTATCAGATATCCACCTTGAAAGCCGGTTGGGTAAAGACCGCGAATGGGCACAAAGCAGACTGTATGATTCGATTAATTTTGCCTGTGGAATGGGACTTAAAGTTTCTGTCGGTTTTGAAGATGCAACCAGAGCAGATATACAATTTCTTATGAAAATGGCAGTTCTTGCATCCCGACATGGAGCAGAACGGATAAGATTGGCAGATACTGTTGGAATTAGTTCTCCGGGCAAATTAGCCCATCTTGTAAGGCTGATGAAGAATAATATTCATTCAGGGTGTGATGTGGCAATCCATACCCATAATGATTTCGGGATGGCTACAGCCAATGCAGTAGCCGCCCTGGAAGCAGGTGCTACCTGGGCAGATGCCACTATTCTCGGTCTTGGAGAGAGAGCCGGGTGTGCCCGGCTTGAAGAGCTTGTCGGCTATCTCGTTATGCGAACAGAAGGGTGTGGAATGTCAACACACCATCTGAAGGAACTTTCAGCCTATGTCGCTTCCATTATTTCAATGACTATTGAGCCAGCCAGACCAATTATCGGTGACAGGATATTCACTTGTGAGACAGGTCTTCACATCCAAGGGCTGCAAAAAAATCCAAAAACCTATGATCCCTATCCTCCAGAGAATGTCGGTGCAGAGCGAAGACTCCTGTTTGGAGCCAAAATCGGATGCAGAGCAGTAGCTGTGAGGCTTTCTCAGCTTGGTTACAAAATTGATGCAAACCTAATTATACCTCATATCAGATCAATCAGAGCTCGTGCACTCGCTTCTGGAACTCCGTTGACCGACGATGAGCTTATTGCTTCTGTTATGAAACCCCACTGGTTCTAACTTCTACACCTCCTACTGTCCTACATATTCCTTCTGTATTGTCCACCAGCTTCATAAAGAGCATTGGTAATCTGACCCAGACTACAGTATTTAACTGTCTCCATAAGTTCTTCAAAAAGATTTTTGCCTCCAAGAGCGGCTGCCTTGAGTTTTTTGAGTGCATCAGATGATTGATCTCTGTGCTTTTCGTGGAATGCTTTGAGTCTTGCAAGTTGGTCATTTTTTTCATCATCAGAAGCTCTGGCAAGCTCAAGATATGCGGTCATTGCATCATAATCCGCAGTCTCGTCCCTGAAAGTATTGACGCCAACAATAGGAAACTCTCCAGAATGTTTAAGGTGTTCATAGTACATGGACTCTTCCTGGATCTTGCCTCTCTGATATCCTGTCTCCATTGCACCCATCACGCCGCCACGTTCCGTGATTCTGTCAAACTCTAAAAGAACTGCCTCTTCCACAAGATCAGTAAGCTCTTCCACAATAAAGCTACCCTGATTCATGTTCTCATTTTTGACAAGTCCCCACTCGCGGTTGATTATAAGCTGTATTGCAAGTGCCCGTCTTACAGACTCGGTACTTGGTGTAGTAATCGCCTCGTCAAAAGCATTTGTGTGAAGACTATTACAGTTATCGTAAATAGCACAAAGAGCCTGAAGAGTGGTTCTGATGTCGTTGAACTGTATCTCCTGACTGTGCAGGGATCTTCCTGATGTCTGGATATGATATTTGAGTTTTCTTGACGCATCGGACGCATGGTATTTTTCTTTCATTGCAATTGACCAAATTCGTCTTGCGACACGTCCAATAACAGTATATTCAGGATCCATTCCATTTGAGAAAAAATAGGAGAGATTCGGGGCAAAAAGGTTGATATCCATACCCCGTGAAAGATAGTATTCCACATAGGTAAATCCATTGGAAAGCGTCAAGGCAAGCTGTGTAATGGGGTTGGCACCAGCCTCGGCAATGTGATATCCGGAAATTGAGACAGAGTAGAAATTTCTGACATTGTGCCGGATAAAATATTCCTGAATATCACCCATCATTTTAAGAGCAAAATCAATAGAGAAGATGCAGGTATTCTGCCCCTGATCCTCTTTCAAAATATCAGCCTGAACTGTTCCCCTTACGTTTGAAAGAACCATTGCCTTGATTTTTGCCGCCTCTTCAAGCAAGGGAATGCGGCCTTTTTCATCTCTAAACTTTTCTATCTGCTGATCTATTGCAGTGTTGAGAAACATGGCAAGCATCATTGGAGCAGGACCGTTTATGGTCATGGATACAGATGTCGTGGGGGAGCAAAGATCAAAACCGTCGTATAGCTGCTTTACATCGTCAAGCGTGCAGACACTGACCCCTGATGTGCCTATTTTTCCATAAATATCAGGTCGTTCAGCAGGATCCCATCCATACAGGGTAACAGAGTCAAAGGCGGTAGAGAGCCTTTTTGCATCATAGTTTCCGGAAAGAAGCTTGAATCTTTTGTTGGTTCTTCCAGGCCCACCCTCTCCGGCAAACATGCGGGTGGGGTCTTCTCCTGTTCGCTTCATGGGAAATACACCGGCTGTATAGGGAAAGAGACCAGGCAGATTCTCCTTTCTCATCCATGTATATATGTCGCCAGGATCATTAAATTTTGGCAGGGATATTTTTGGTATTTTCGTATGGGAGAGAGATTGAGTATATAGCGGCACCCTGATCTCTTTTCCCCTGACACTGTAAATATATTCATCGCCAGAATAAGCCTGTTTTATGGTGCTCCAGCTTTTTACAATTTCTTTTGTTTCCGGCAGGATTTTCGACGATATAGTTTCAATTGTTTTCTTAAGTGCCTCAAGAGAGAATCCTGAGGATTTGTTTTCAACAGAGAGTTCGGAAGATTTGTTTTCAACAGAGAGTTCGGAAGATTTGTTTTCAACAGAGAGTTCGGAAGATTTATTTTCAACAGAGATTCCAGAAGATTCTCCTGAGCCTGATTCACGATTATTTTCAGCAAGCATCCTCACATACTCTTCTTCAATCATCTCTACAGACTCCTTTGTAAGCATCTCCAGAGTCTCTTCAAGGTGCCACAGTTTCCGGACATGTTTAGACTGCTCTGCTGTTATACGATGGTAATTTCTCACAGTTTGTGCAATTTCACCAAGATATCGGGTTCTTTCCGGAGGGATAATAATGGTTTTGGAAGATGAGAATTTTTGGTCAGGTTTCGCGATTTTAGGGATAAATTTTTTATCTCTATTTTGTTCAGTCAGCTTCTGTTCTTCAGTTAGCTTCTGTCCTTCAGTTAGCTTCTGTCCTTCAGTTAGCTTCTGTCCACATTTTTGCTTTATTGTCTCAATAATACCGTGATAGAATGCCGTAACGCCATCATCATTAAACTTTGAAGCGATGGTTCCATAAACAGGCATGTCTGAAGGAGCCGCATTCCACGCCTTGCGGTTTCTCTGCACCTGTTTTCTGACATCCCTTAAAGCGTCTTCGCTTCCCTTCTTTTCAAACTTGTTGATGGCAACAATATCCGCATAATCAAGCATATCGATTTTTTCCAATTGAGACGGGGCACCAAATTCACTGGTCATCACATAAAGTGAGATATCAGCAATATCAACAATATTGGAATCGCCCTGCCCTATTCCGGCGGTCTCCGCAATAATAAGGTCAAAACCGGCAGCTTTTAGAACCTCGATTGCATATGGAAGAGATTCAGATACTTCGCTTCCAGATTCTCTTGTAGCAAGGCTTCGCATGTAAACTCTTGGTGTCGCGATCGCGTTCATTCGGATTCTGTCACCAAGCAGAGCACCCCCTGTTTTTCTCCTTGATGGATCGCAGCTTACAATGGCAATGGTGATATCATCCATGTCATTTAAAAAACGGAGGATAAGCTCGTCTGTAAGAGATGATTTCCCAGCTCCTCCGGTTCCTGTTATACCGATTACCGGAGGATTATTTTTTTCTGAAAGAGGCGTGACAAGAGCCATCAACTCTTCAAGCCTGTTTTTATTTGCGGTTTTGCTGTTAGCAACTTTTCCCGATATGCCTGCCCTCTCTTTTCTTTTTCCTGCCTTTGCCTCCTGAACAGCGGTAATAAAACCGGCAATTGTCTTTGTTTTTTCAACATTAAGTTCAGCAAGGTCAAGATCATGGTATGCAAGGGTGGAAAAATCCATATTCTCAACCATGTGATTTATCATACCTTGTAGCCCCATTTTGCTGCCATCTTCAGGAGAATAAATTCTGGTTACGCCATATTTCTCCAAATCCCTGATTTCATCAGCTACAATAACACCTCCGCCTCCGCCAAAGATTTTAATATGCGATGCCCCTTTTTCTTTGAGAAGATCCACCATATATTTAAAACCTTCCATATGTCCGCCTTGATAGCTTGACATGGCAACGCCTTGGACATCTTCTGCAACGGCAGAATCAACAATTTCCTTTACAGATCGGTTATGAGCAAGGTGAATAACCTCCACGCCCGTATCTTGCAAGATTCTGCGCATTATGTTTATTGAGGCATCATGTCCGTCAAAAAGTGCTGTTGCAGTTACAATTCTTATATTGTTTTTGGGTTTATAAATTTCAACGTCTGTTTTCATGCTCCCTCCTCTTTTTTTACTGAACTGTTGGTCGATGAAATACACTTTTAAAATTTACAAAATTCACTGAAACTGAACTATAATTATTTTCAGTCATTAAGTTTTTCTGAACCTCTGTGCACCGTAAGCTGAGGAAATGGAATAGTCCAATTATTGGCTGTACAGGCATCCACGCACCATCTTTGAATTGATCTGTTCAAACGATCGTACATTGATGCTGCCTTTCCGTCAAAATCAGCAAGAACCATGATATCCAACGATGACTCACCAGCCTTATATAGTTTTCCAGATAATTAAATTGGCAAGCGTAGGGGCAATCCCTTGCGGTTGCCCTTCTTCAAAAGAAGAGATACCAAAATATTTTTCTGGAAGTCTATATCCTGTTTAATAGTAATAAAAAGATAGATTGCAACCGCCGGACAAGCTTTAACCAAACCGTTTTTCTGACTCATACTGTGAATCTGAATCTTTTGAAGGCGGTTTTGCTCCTAAAAACCTATCTATAATTTTCTGCATTATCAGTCCTGGTGCGGAACTTAATAAATTCCTTACCGGACAGTCCAAAGTTCTCTCGCAATTTTGTATGGTAATCTTGGGATTTATGGTGTCAGCCGAGATGATAGGCATCTCTTAGTTTTGCCGAGTCTGGGGATTCGGAGAAAGCATGTATCTAAGCTTTCTC
>JADGBP010000210.1 GCA_015231395.1 Desulfamplus sp.
TCAATCAGGTAGGCTGGGGATTTAAAAAAGATGATAAAGAGCTGATTGAAGCTGCAAAAATATTTTTTGATTCTCAACGCAAGCTAAACTCTAAGTTTGATCTAATCTGGAAAGAGAAGGTCGGCATATCTCTTAGTGAGTTTAATCTTTTCATCACCAGCCTTCTTGGAGAATAAAGTTGTGAAAGGTAGCTTGAACATTAAAGATCGGTTTGTTGTCAATTTTATTAAAAATCGATCTCTTGGGGTCAAGTTTGCATTTTTTTCTGCATCTTTGATTGTTAGTGTTATCTCTATTTTCACCATTGTTATCTCTTTTTATCAGGCAGGTTCTTTAAAAGAGGAGCTTAATCACCAGCTTAAATCAAATGTTTATTATGGCGTTGAAAATATTGAAAGATTTTATGAAGATATTGAAACTAAAATAGAATTGTGGAGTACGCAGCCAATTGTTAAGGTGTTTTTAAATAATCCAGCAATGGCTGCACTTTCATCTTCAGGATTATCCTCTTTTTTTACAGCTATTCGCTCAAAAGAGTTGTGGATTCAAGACATTCTATTAGTTGATAATGGTAAAGTGGTATATAAAGATAATCCATTAGAGTTAAAAAATTATGAACTGTATAATCAAACAGTTATTAAAAGCTGTAATCCCCCCTTCTCCTCTGTAGTTGATATGAATCAGATCGAACCAGAATTGAACTTCCCCGCTTTTATCATCAGCAGACAATTTTCAGTAGATGGAATAATTCAGGCAGGTAAATTCTTTGTCATAGTCCTCAATTTACAAATGATAAATGAAAAATTCTTTGATAAATTGATGATTGGAAAACGTGGATTTATAACGCTTGCGGCACTGTCGTTGGATCAACAGATTATTTTTGCCAGCAAAAAGATTGCTTCCTCTAAATTGGGTGATTGTAATTTTTCGATAAGCTCTTTTGAAGAAGAGTCCAAATTTCAAATGCAGTGTAGTTCAATGTTGGTAGATTATCAAAAGCTCTCCAATGCCCATATATATGTTGTAGGAGCTGCATCTACTAAAGATATACATGATTCTGTTTTAACAATGATAATAATTTCTATTGTGTTAGGAGTCATTACAAGTATTGCCGGTGTTTTAGGTGTTCTTTTGCTTTCAAAACAGATCACAAAGCCGCTTGTTAAACTAACTGAGAAAGTAAGCCGATCGGTATTTCACGACTCTGAAGAAAAAGAGCAAGATGCCAAATTCGATAAAAGGCAAGGTTATAAATTAGAGCCAAATATAGAACGTAATGAGATTAATGTTTTAGAAAAATATTTTGACATTATGTTTGCACGTATTCAGGAATATACTCAATCTTTAGAGGAAAAAGTATTACAACGAACAGAGGAGTTAGAAGCCACGAAAGCAAGTCTTATTATTGCCAAAGATTCTGCCGAAGCTGCAACTCGTGCAAAAAGTGATTTTCTTGCCAACATGAGCCATGAAATACGAACCCCCATGAATGCCGTTATCGGATTAAGCCATTTAGCACTCAAAACTGAACTTAATCCAAAACAAAGAGACTACATAAATAAAGTCTATCTCTCTGCACAAAATCTTTTAGGAATAATTAACGACATTTTAGATTTCTCAAAGATTGAGGCTGGCAAGCTAAACATGGAGTCAGTTGAGTTTGATTTAGGTGATGTTTTAAGCAATATTGGCAGCTTGGTGATTTTAAAAGCACAGGAAAAGGGGCTTGAGTTGCTCTTTGCAATAGATTCTGATGTGCCAACAGCGTTAAAGGGTGATCCATTACGATTAGGTCAAATTCTTCTCAATCTTGCCAACAATGCCGTAAAATTTACGGATCAAGGTGAAATCACGCTATCCATTACACCTCTTCAAGTGGATAAAGAGACAGCGTTTATCCGTTTTGCTGTTCAAGATACAGGAATTGGTTTGACCGAAGAGCAGCGGAGTAAATTGTTTCAATCGTTCCAGCAGGCTGACGCCTCAACCACCCGTAAATATGGTGGAACAGGGCTTGGACTGACCATCAGTAAGAAACTTTCCGAGATGATGGGCGGAGAGATTGGAGTTGACAGTATAGCGGGTCAGGGAAGCACATTCTGGTTTACTGCCAAGTTTGGGCGGCATGATAAAATTGAAAAGCGTCTTCTTGTTCTTCCAGAAGATATTAAAGAGATGAGAATGCTTGTGGTTGACGATAACGAAGCCTCACGTCAAGTTTTGAAAAGTTATTTACAACAATTGGGTTTTGATCCTGATACAGCTTCATCAGGTAAAACAGCTCTTGAGATGATTAAGGCTGAAGCTGTTTCAGGTCAACAGCCTTACGGTCTCGTGTTTATGGACTGGCAGATGCCGTTAATGGATGGAATTGAGACTGCAAGACAGATACAGCATGATTCAGAGCTTACAAAAATCCCCAAGATTGTTATGGTTACAGCCAATGGAAGTGAAGATTTGATGGGGCAGGCAAAACAGATAAGTCTTGATGGATTCTTAATTAAACCAGTAACTCAATCTCTTTTATTTGATGCCGTGATGAATGCTTTTGGAAAGGCATTAGATAACAAAATCGACAGAAGCATAAATAAAGCCGAACTTCCCAATGGCTTTAACGATATTCGAGGTGCCCGCCTGCTTCTTGTGGAAGATAATGCGATAAATCAGCAGTTAGCAATTGAACTCTTAGGTGATGAGGGCTTTTACGTTGATGTGGCAGAGAACGGCAAGATTGGTCTGGAAAAATACAAAGCTTCAATAGGAGCAAAAAAAGACGAACAAACTGACGAGAAAAAAGATGGAAAAATTGCGGGCAGTGAACAACCCTACGATGTTGTGCTTATGGATTTACAGATGCCAGTTATGGACGGACGAACATCAACCAAAGAGATACGGAGTTATGAAAAAGAGGCTGGCATAAGTGATGAGACTCCAATTATCGCCATGACAGCAGATGCAATGGCGGGGGTTAAGGAAGAGGTCTTGAGTATTGGTATGAACGACTATGTAACCAAGCCCATAGAGCCGTCAGAGGTGTTCAAGGCGTTAGTCAAATGGATAAAACCAGATAAACGTCCTCTGCCTGATGAATACGTCAAAAAAATAAACAGGAAAATAGAAGGGGCATCTAATGAGAGTGCTACCGAAATTCAAATACCCCATTTAGATAGAATCAACACAGATATTGGACTCTCAAGAGTTAGCGGCAATAAAAAACTTTATCTGAACTTACTGACAAAATTTCATCGTGATAATCAAGATACTCTCCAAAAGATTAAAGATGCGATTGAAAAACAGGATCAGGAACTTGCTGTCAGACTTGCTCACACAGTAAAAGGGGTATCTGGCACAATTGGGGCAACTGATTTACAGTCAATCGGAGCAGAGCTTGAGGCAACACTCAAATCAGATGGTTATATAGATGACACCAATTTATCCCCATTAATAGATAGATTTGACGCAGCATTACGCAAAACCCTTGAGGTGTTAGCCTCTGTTGTATCTACAAATTCAGGACAAAAAGAGGGGCGGTCTAAAGATGGTGCAAAACAGGGAGATTCTAACCAATTATCCGAATTTATCAAAAAACTTGAACCAGCCTTACAGAAGAAAAAACCCAAACCATGTAAAGAGATCATGGAGGAGATAAACGCATTAAGTTGGTCTGATGGATTGAAGTCAACATTGGGGGAACTTGATCGATTGATTGGAAAATATAAGTTTAAAGAGGCTTTGGAGATATTGGAGTTATTGAAAGCATAATCAAAGTGGCTGTTGAGATATTAGCACTATTGATGAAAGCATAAAGGAGAAGCCATGCGATATTTTAATACTGCCGGACCGATTAAGCCTAAAGATCATTATTGTCTTAATCCTCTTGAAAGACTCGATTTGGAAGATGTTTTATCTTTAATTGAGCAAGAAAAATATTTTGTTCTCCACGCCCCAAGACAGACTGGCAAAACTTCGTGTCTGCTGGCTTTGATGGAATATTTGAACAGTCAGACAGATTTTAAATGCCTTTATATAAATGTGGAGGCGGCTCAAGGTGCAAGAGAAGATGTTGCAAGAGGCATGAGGGCAATTCTTGGCGTTTTAGCCTCAAGAGCAAGAGATTATCTAAATGACTCTTTTCCATTAAATGAGATGCAAAATATTATAGAAGTATGGGGGGCAGATGGTTCTCTGAGTGAAATATTGTCTCAATGGTGTAAAAATAGCGATAAACCAATAGTCTTATTTATAGATGAGATTGACTCGTTAATTGGAGATACGCTTATTTCTGTTCTTCGCCAAATAAGGGCTGGTTACGATAAACGTCCAGAAAACTTTCCCCAGTCAATAATTTTGTGCGGAGTAAGAGATGTTAGAGATTACAGAATCCACTCAGACAGAGATAAATCAATTATCACTGGCGGAAGTGCTTTTAATATTAAGGCGGTATCTTTAAGGCTTGGCGATTTTACAGAACCAGAAGTTTATGAGCTTCTTGAAGAACACACAAAAGAGACAGGGCAAAAGTTTGATGGTAAGGCAAAAGAGCTTATCTGGAATTACACACAAGGTCAGCCTTGGCTTGTAAATGCTTTAGCATATCAGACCTGTTTTGAGACAGCAGCAAAACGAGATAAAATATTGCAAAAAGAGCCGATTACAGAGGAGA
>JADGBP010000211.1 GCA_015231395.1 Desulfamplus sp.
TTTGGATATCCCATGTAATCCTGATATTTTTTTGACATTCCATCATTTAAAACCCAGTCCAATACGCTCATTCTTTCCTCTAAATTTATCAGGTATCTCTATGGGATTGAGAAGGTGCTGCATCAAAGATCAAAAAACATAGCTCTACGGCATAAAATAAGTTCCTCCAACCCTGAACTTGTAGAAGCAATCAGGGTTCCCAAGATGATACGCCTTGCCCAGTGTGTAGCTTATGGTGCTATGCTCAGAAAGGAGAGTCGTGGAGCTCATGCAAGAGAAGATTATCCTGAAAGAAACGATCGTGACTGGCTCAAGAGAACCTTGACTTTCTGGCCGGACGAAAATGCTGATTTGCCTGAAGTTAAATACGAAGAACTTGATGTCATGAAGATGGAGATGCCTCCCGGATCAAGAGGGTATGGAGTTGATAATACCATACACCACCCAGATACTGAGAAGAGAGTTGCCCAACTGGAAGAAATCAGGAATACCAACCCCGCAGCAGACCGTTTTGAGATGCAGCACCTTCTCAATCCCATAGAGATACCTGATAAATTTAGAGGAAAGAATGAGCGTATTGGACTGGGTTTTAAATGATGGAATGTCAAAAAAATATCAGGATTACATGGGATATCCAAAACGTTGTGGAGTTACATGGGATATCCAGAACCTGTGGAGTTATGTGGGATATCCAAAACGTGTGGAGTTATGTGTGAGACCAAACAAACAAGAGAGTTATAATGACGAGTGACGAGGAGACTATGGAGGTCTTTAAATAATGAGTGATCAGGAAAGAATACTTAAATTTCATATTCTAAGATACAACCCCCAGATAAAGGGGGATATTCCCACCATGAAAATGTATGAAGTGAAAGAAGCTCCAGGAATGACCATCTTCATTGCATTGAATGATATTCGGGAAAATCAGGATCCATCTCTACAGTTTGACTTTGTTTGCAGAGCCGGAATATGCGGTTCCTGTGCAATGATAATCAATGGTACGCCCGATCTTGCCTGTCGTACACTCACCTCAAAATTTCCCGAGGGTGAGATAAAACTTATGCCTCTTCCGGGATTTGAACTGATAGGCGATCTTTCAGTTAACACTGGAAAGTTTATGCGTGCCATGAGTGAGCGTGTAGAGAGCTGGATTCATGACAAATACGCGGATAATGTGGATCTGGACAGACTTGAGGAGAGAATGGATCCAGATGTGGCAGAGGAGATTTATGAGCTTGAACGCTGTGTTGAGTGTGGATGCTGTGTATCTGCCTGTGCCACCAAACGCATGAGAGATGGATTCTTGAGTGCCGTAGGCTTCATGCGTCTTGCACGATATGCTCTTGACCCCAGAGATAAGCGGTCAGACGATGAATTTTACGAAATTGTAGGGGATGATGATGGCGTATTTGGCTGCATGACCCTGCTTGGTTGTCAGGACTACTGCCCCAAGGATCTTCCACATCAGACCCAGATAGCCTATTTGAGAAGAAGAATGGCATTGGTGAGATGATGGAAAATTTGTCATTCAAATGATGGAAATGAGGAAATTATGAGTGAATTCAAATATAAAAAAATGTTTCCGCTTGGGGAAGATACCGCTCCATACAAATGCATTTCTGAAAATTATGTCCAGTTAAAAGAGTTTAATGGCAAAAAAATGCTTGTTGTGGCACCCGAAGCTCTGACAGAGTTATCTCGGGCAGCTTTCAAGGATATCGCTCATCTTTACAGACCCGGACATCTTGAAAAACTTCAATATATAATGTCTGATCCTGAAAGTTCTGACAATGACCGCTACATTGCCCTTGAACTTCTCAAGAATGCCGTGATTGCCGCAGACAAGATCTACCCGATGTGCCAGGATACTGGTACAGCCATTGTCATGGGCAAAAAGGGGCAACAGGTATGGACAGGAGTTGATGACGAACAGGCTCTGTCGATGGGTGTGTTTGAGGCATATACCCAGAACTATCTGAGATATTCCCAAAATACCCCTTTGACCATGTATAAGGAGCAAAATACAAAAAACAATCTTCCTGCTCAGGTTGAACTTTATGCCACAGAAGGCGATGAATACCATTTTCTATTTATCGCAAAGGGAGGTGGTTCTGCCAATAAGACATTTTTGTATCAGATGACCAAGGCTGTGTTGAACTCAGAGGAAATTCTGCTCGATTTCATGACCGAAAAGATGAAATCTCTTGGTACTTCAGCATGCCCGCCATACTATATCGCTTTTGTCATTGGTGGAACATCTGCCGAAGCAAATCTTAAAGCTGTCAAGCTTGCCTCTGCACGGTATTTAGATGCTCTTCCGTTGGAGGGAAATGATTCGGGACATGCTTTTAGGGATAAGGATATTGAGGCAAAGGTAATGGCAAGGGCAGAGAAGATTGGATTGGGTGCCCAGTTTGGTGGCAAGCATTTTGCACTGGATGTGAGAGTAATCCGAATGCCAAGGCATGGAGCTTCCTGCCCTATTGGTATTGGGGTGAGTTGCAGTGCTGACCGTCAGATCAAGGGGAAAATTACAAAAGATGGTCTTTTCCTGGAGCAGCTTGAGGAAAATCCTGCTAAATATCTTCCTTTAAAAGAGCCTGAAATGGTAGAGCCAATACGCGTGGACTTGAATCGCTCTATGGAAGAAATACGTTCAATTCTGAGTAAATACCCTGTGGCTACGCGTTTGACGCTCTCCGGCAAAATCATTGTGGCAAGAGATATTGCTCATTCCAAGTTCAAGGAGCGTTTAGATAATGGAGAAGGTCTGCCTGATTACATCAAGAATCATATTATCTACTATGCCGGCCCAGCCAAAACACCTGAAGGGGAGGCTTCTGGATCATTTGGTCCAACTACAGCAGGAAGAATGGACAGCTACGTACCGATATTTCAAAAAGAAGGTGCTTCCATGATCATGCTTGCCAAAGGTAACAGATCAAAGCAGGTGTCTGACTCGTGTAAGGAATTTGGCGGGTTTTATTTAGGATCTCCGGGTGGGCCTGCCGCACGGTTGGGTAAGGATTTCATCAAGAAAGTTGAGCTTGTGGAATACGAAGAACTTGGCATGGAAGCGGTCTTTATGATTACGGTTGAGGATTTTCCAGCGTTTATTATTGTGGATGACAAGGGGAATGATTTTTATAGCCAACTGATGTAATATGCCATATTTAAGTATAGTTTTCCAGATAATTAAATTGGCAGAGTAGGGGCAATCCCTTGCGGTTGCCCTTCTTAAAAATTGAGATACCAAAATATTTTTCTGGAAGTCTATAGATAGTTGCCAGCTTCAATAAGCGGTGTTGACACTTGTCTGATACGATTTTTTAAAATAGGAACATAGGCAGCTTCGCTGTAATTTTTTGATATATTGAAATTCCTGAATAATAAAAAAATAATATGTCAGAAAGTGTCAACCGGTAAAGATGGAATGTTCTGATGGAGTTATCTCTTTATGTCAGGAATAACCTGAAATTCATAAAAATATGCCTTCTGTTATGATTTTTCTTGCCTGTCAATTTCTATGTTGATATATATATTTTTTATAAAAAATAATATATGTAAAGGTGTAATCAGTCAACGACCCCTCCCCTTAAGAACAGGGGGTTTCATTGGAGTTTTTTTATGAATGAACAACTAAATGATGAATCAAATGAAGATCTGAATGAAGAATCGATTGAAGCTCTTGATGAAGAATCAATTGAGATTCTTGAGCTGGATGATGATTCTTTGGATGATGCAACGATTCGGAAATCTTTTCGTATTCCCATACGTGACAAGAATCGTTTTTCAATTGTGATACAGGGGACTTCTTTTCCTATTGAAGATATAAATGCAAAAGGGGTTGGTGTATTGATGGTTAAGGATATGTCTTTTTTTAAAGGCCAGATACTCCCTGACTGTGAATTGATTCTTGAAAGTGATATATTTAGCGGAATTGAGTGTCAAATTGTTCATATTACTTCCATGAAAAAAGCTCCCCCTCTTTTTGGTGTAAAATGGCTTAATATGGATCTCAGAACATCACAGGCTGGCAAAAAAAAGATTGGGGAAATATGTGATGCATTAAAAAAAGACCTTTTGGATGAAAGCATTCAAGAGCAGGACAACGATGATGACATTACGCAGAAATGATTATGATATCACGCAAAAACAATGATGATATAACGCAAAGAGATGATGACATTGCACAGAAATGATTATGATATCACGCAAAAAGATGATGACATTACACAGAAATGATGATGAAATCGCACAGAAAGATGATGAAAACTAAACTGTAATAACTATTAAACCCTGAGTGCAAGAATAATCTGACCCAAGCAACTCGGACATTGATGCTATTTTAAAAAAGTTGAAAAAGGAGGACAAGTGACTGTCATTGTCTGCCCGAAGTGTGCAAAACAACACCAAATAAATATTGCCAATATTCCTACGGGTAAAAGAGTTATCGCCCGTTGCAAAGCGTGTAGCCATAGATTTCCTATTGTTATGAGTCAGCTTGAATCTCCTGAATCCTTACCCGAATCTTCTTCTCCTGTAAGTTCTGCACGGTCACCTGGAACAGACAATACAACCGGCACTTCTGAAGATGCGTCACCAAGAGTTGTTACTGTTTCCAATTTAAAAAC
>JADGBP010000212.1 GCA_015231395.1 Desulfamplus sp.
GAATTGTTCATAAATAGTGCAAATGGTTTTAAAAAACTGATAGTAAACGACCCCTATTCGTAAAGAGTAGGGATTTTCTTGGAACATCTTATGAACTAAGTGAAGGGATGATTCATGCAGGAGCTCCTTCAATATTTTTTTTCCGGTATCACAACAGGCTCTATATATGCGGTTATTGCGATTGGGCTTTCCATGCTCTACAGCTCAACCGAGCTTATCAATTTCTCGCATGGGGAATTTGTTATGCTTGGTGCCATGGGGATTGTTACTCTTTGGGTGCACATGTCCATACCACTTCCCGTGGCATTTTTTATAGCTGTAGCAGCAGTTGCCGGAATGGGTATGTTATTTGAGCGGCTTGCCTTAAGAACCGCCAAAAAAGCCCAACCCATAACACTTGTCATTATTACTGTCGGGGCATCTATTCTTATTCGCGGTTTTGCCATGATCTTGTGGGGAAAAGATCCATTCAGTGTGCCCACTTTTTCTTCGCATGAGTCGATTGAGATTGCGGGAGCAGCTTTAGTTCCCCAGAGTCTTTTTATTGTTTTTGCGGCTTTTTTACTTGCCGGAGGCATACATCTTTTTTTTAAAAAAAGCCTTACCGGCAAGGCAATGGTGGCATGTGCAGTTAATAAAAAAGCAGCCTGGCTGTCCGGCATTCCATCAGAAAAAATGGGTGTACTTGCCTTTATTATCAGCACCGGAACTGGTGCAGCAGCCGGGATTTTTATTGCCCCCATCACCATGAACAGCTATGACATGGGCACCATGCTTGGCTTGAAAGGTTTTTGTGCCGCCATGATAGGCGGGCTTGGAAGTCTGTGGGGAGCTTTTGCCGGAGGGATTCTTCTTGGGGTGCTCGAAGCCCTTGGTGCTGGGCTTATATCTTCAGGACTGAAAGATGCCATTGCCTTTATTCTGCTTCTGTTGATTCTTTATATCTCTCCTGGCGGAATTTTTTCCGCAAAGGTTACCAAACGCTTCTAATAATATTTTCTTGATGGTGGTGGTGCCTTGGAATTATTCTCCTTAATTGATAGCTCTTATTGATAGTCAAAAAAAATATGTCTGAACAAAAAAAACAGATCACTGAATACTCTATTTTTCTTATGCTGATAGTGCTTTGCGGCTTTCTGGTGGAAAATACCTATTATTTTCAGGTCATGACTTTTATCGGAATCAATACCATGCTTGCATTGGGATTGAATATGCTCATGGGCTATACAGGACAGGTTTCACTTGGACATGCCGCGTTTTATGGCATTGGTGCATATACCACGGCTATTCTTTCCGGAACTTTTGGTATTTCACCATGGAGTGCTCTGGTGTTTGCTATTAGCGGGGCGGTTTTGGTGGCTTTTATTGTAGGGCTTCCTACGCTGAAACTTTCAGGTTATTACCTTGGTATGGGTACACTTGGATTTGGCATGATTATCAATATCATTTTTCGTGAATGGAGTTCCATGACAGGCGGATCTTCAGGATTTGTAGGGATCCCCATGCTTCAAGCTGGCCCTGTTTTGTTTGAAGCAGGTAGAAGCTACTTCTTTCTCGTGTGGCTTGTGGTATTCATTACCATCGTACTCTGCCGAAGGATTCTCTCTTCCCGTATGGGGCGTGCTTTGAGATCTATTCATGACGGTGAAAATGCCTCAATGGCTGTGGGAGTCAACACCCATTTTCTCAAACTTCAAATATTCATGTTCAGTGCAGCTCTTGGTGCAATTGCCGGTTTTCTATATGCCCATTTTGTGCTATTTATAAGCCCGGAATCCTTTGGGTTCATGGTTTCTATTAAAATGGTGACCATGGTAGTTATTGGTGGCATGGCAAGTGTCTGGGGGGCCATTTTAGGTGCATCGCTTCTTACCCTTTTGCCGGAAGTGCTTCACAGTTTCGCAGAATATGAAATGATTATTTTTGGTCTTATATTGATGCTGGTGATGATTTTCATGCCTCAGGGGCTGACAAGAGGTATTCTTGATATTTATGAACATTCACGCAAAAAAACCGGTACAACAAAGTACAGGTGATTTTTGTTTCCAAACCATAATAGTCGGATTCCGGAATCCCTTCTTAAAGGAAGAGGTGTCCAAAGAGAGAAAAAATGAAAATTAGAAAAGCAGTATTTCCGGTTGCAGGACTTGGTACCCGGTTTTTGCCGGCAACAAAAGCCATGGCAAAAGAGATGTTGACCGTTGTGGATAAGCCAATAATACAATATGCTGTTGAAGAGGCTTTTGATGCTGGTATTGAGCAGATTATTTTTGTAACAGGTCGGGGGAAAAAAGCTCTGGAAGACCACTTTGACAGATCCTTTGAACTGGAGCTGACCTTAGAAAAGAAAAAAAGATATGATACGCTAAAAATGCTTCAAGAACTTGTGCCAAAAACAGGTACTATTATTTATACAAGACAGAATGAACCACTCGGGCTTGGTCATGCCATATGGTGTGCAAGAGATATTGTAGGTGATGAACCCTTTGCTGTGCTCCTGGCAGATGATCTTATACAGTCATGTACGCCTGTCCTTTCTCAGATGATCAGCCGTTTTGATCGATTGCGGGCATCTATCGCCGCAGTGATGGAGGTTGAAATGGATCAAACTGATAAATACGGGATTCTTGATGCAGACGAGATTGAAGATAATGTAGTCAGGATAAGAGGAATGATTGAAAAACCATCACCGGAAGATGCTCCTTCCAATCTTGCCATCATTGGACGATATATCCTTACGCCAAGAATTTTTGATTATCTTGGACATAACAAGGCTGGAGCAGGTGGCGAAATTCAGTTAACCGATGCCATGAGTCAACTGCTGAAAGAGCAGCCCATATTTGGATATAAATTTCAGGGTAAAAGATTTGACTGTGGTGACAAAGCTGGATTTCAGATGGCAAATCTCGCTTTTGCCATGGAGCGTCCCGAGATTAAAGATAGATTGGCAAAATTTATCCTTGAACTTGGAAAAGAAGCCTGTGTTTAAGCTTTGTTATGCGACATTTTTAGTTTCTATAGTTTTCTATATTCCAGACAATTAAATTGGAGCACTGTAGGGGCAACCCCTTGTGGTTGCCCTTCCTCTACATTTTGAATTTCTCAAACTGTGTCACTTTCTCAAACCGCATCACTTGCTGCTGGTAGTAATCCTTTCTGTCGGCAGCACTGTTCAATGCCTCTTTTGCCGCTTCAAGAGCCTCGTTATAAAGCCCATTCACAAAACACGCTTCTGCATAAGTATCCAGAATATAGGAAGGAGGAGGATTTGTTTTTTTTTCTGCATCTAAAGCCTTTTTGGCAAGTTTAAGTGCTTTTGGATAATCTTGAAAAAATATGTCATTGCAGGTGGCGTGAAGCCACGCAAGGTTATTCAGAGCATGGCTGTTATAGGGTTCAATATCTATGACCATGTTGTAATACAAAATAGCTTTGTCAAATTTTTTTTTATCATAATAATAATCAGCGGCTATGAGCAGAATGTCGATTTTGAGAGGTTCCCCCTTAATCTGTTCATTTATGATATTTTCCGCAATAAACTCGTTTATATTATCTTTACCCTGCCCGAAATTAAAATAATATCCAACAGAGCAGATCACCACCATGGCAACCAGATAACCCAGAACCATTCGGTTCACTTTTTTATTATGTTTCCCAATAAATTCAGGATTATCTTCACAAAGACGCAGATAGTCAACCCGCTCCCTGATGCTGTAATGATGCCAGTTGGGCTTGTCCCATGATTGTTTGCTGGATCCTGCGATTTTATGGAAGGTACAAATCAGCGAAGATGCATCAGGCAGGTAGTTATAGACATGTATATCTGCCTGACGCTCAAAGTTTCTCATGAAAAATCCAAACACATACCGGAAATAGAGCAGAAAGACCATAATGAGAATAAAACTCAGCATAAGGGTTACGCCGGTTTCATGGTCAATGCCAGCAAAAGAGATGAACTTCATAAATGGAGCAGAGTAATAGATTATGATCATAGGATCAAACAGAGAATAGACACATGCAATATATCCCGCAAAAAAAAGAAGATAAAAATGGATATGTTTTTTTTGGATATGACCTATCTCATGAATAATGACAGCATCAATCTCTTCGGGATTAAGATTGCTGATCATTGCCGGTGTTACCAGAATATAACGAAATTTTCCCCAAAGCCCCATCACACCGGCAGTTATCATAGACCCACCAAACAGATCCCATTTCAAGATATTGGCATATTTCAATTTAGCAGTGTCGCACAAGGCTTCTATTCTGCTACGGGCAAAACCATTTTCAAGTGGAATACAGCCCCAAATTTTTTGAATCAGAAGCGGACCAAAACATGCCGCCGCAACCATAAAAACAAGCACATAGGAGATTTCACCCAGAGGTGTTGCCAAAAAACCTTTTGGCTGTTTAAATGGTATTAGCTCAATCAGGTCAGCGGTAAAGGAGAGTAAAAACCATGGGAGTAGGGCAGGTAGAGAAAACGATATATTTGATACTACAAAGCTTTTTTTCGAGACATGACCGGTAAAGTAGTTCTTTTGAATATTCCATGCCGAGTTCCAGATAATAACCAGATATGAGAGAAAAATTGTCAGGAAAATCAGGGCTTCAAGAGTGGGAAATGTT
>JADGBP010000213.1 GCA_015231395.1 Desulfamplus sp.
TATCCTTGTTATCACGCAGGTAATCCATGTCAGGAATGACAATATCAACACCCAGCATGTAATCTTCAGGAAACATAAGCCCTGCGTCAATAATAAAGATGGTCTCTTCATATTCTACCACCATCATTACTACCAATATCTCTGCATCCACATTTTTTTTTATGACCCGCAGATTCCTTTTTGTTTTCCTGAGATTTGTAGGCTTAAAGGCTGTAGAGACTCACGATGTGGTTATGAGATTTGTAGAGAGGATAAAAGAAAAAAACAGACTGATGAGCGGAGAAGATCGTACCACTACTTTTGGCAGTCTTGGCAGTATTAGAAGTCTTGGCGGTCTTAGAAGCCTTGGCAACCTTATAAGTATTGGCAGTTTTAACAATCTTAGCGGTCTTAGCAAACTTAGTGGTCTTAGCAGACTGGCTAATAATATCAGGCTTGATTTTAAAGCAATTTCCTGGAAAAAAAATTCTGAAAAAATATTTTCTGACAACCTTTCTGAATCCAAAAACCTTTCTGACCCTGAAAAACTTTATGATTTCAAAAACATTTCTGAATCTGAAAACATTTCTGAAAATAGATCATCAGACGCAGATTTTTCTCCTTTGAAAACTTTTGGGGAAAAAATAAAATCTTTTTCCTCAAGCAGAAAAATTACCAGTGCATCAGGAAAAACTGTTGAACTGGCAGACAAAGATACTGCAAAAAAACAAGACGGGTTGTTTGTTCTGCCACCTCTCTCATTGCTTAAAGACAAAGACAAATTCAATGATGGCCCAGATATGGTGGTATTAAAACAAAAAGGAGAAATTCTGGAGAACAAATTCAGGGATTTTGGTGTGAAGGGCGACATTGTGGATATTCTTCCAGGCCCTGTGATTACCACATTTGAGTACAGACCAGCACCAGGCGTAAAAATAAGCAAAATCGTAAATCTTACCGATGATCTGGCACTGGCTCTGAGTGCCTTGAGTATCCGTATTGTTGCTCCCATTCCCGGAAAAGATGTGGTTGGCATTGAAATTCCTAATGACAAACGGGAGACTGTTCTGTTAAAAGAGTTGCTCTCATCTCCTGAATTTATTGAATCAACCTCTAAACTCACTTTGGGACTTGGCAAGGATATTGTTGGAAATCCTGTTTCAGCTGCAATGGATTCCATGCCTCATCTTCTGATTGCCGGAGCTACCGGAACCGGCAAGAGCGTGGGACTCAACGCAATGATTATCAGCCTTTTGTATAAAGCCAGACCTGATGAGGTGAAGTTTATCATGATTGATCCAAAACGGATTGAGCTCTCTGTGTATGATGGTATTCCGCATCTTATTTCGCCTGTGGTTACCGATATGAAAAAAGCCACAAATGCCCTTTTCTGGGCAGTCAGAGAGATGGATAGACGGTATGAACTTCTGGCTCAAAGCGGTGTCCGAAATCTTCTTCAGTATAATACAATGGTGGCACAAAAACATAAAATTACAGCGAAGAAATTTACTGAAAATTTGGAGCAGACATCAACTAATACTTCTGGACATCAACTTGCAGAATCTTTGGAACAACTACCTTATATTATTGTGATTGTAGATGAATTTGCGGATTTGATGATGGTGGCTTCGCGTGACGTAGAGTCCGCTCTCATACGTCTTGCACAGATGTCAAGAGCTGCGGGTATTCATCTGCTTCTGGCAACCCAGAGACCCTCTGTTGATGTGCTTACCGGCATCATAAAAGCCAATTTCCCCACCAGAATTTCCTTTCAGGTCTCTTCTAAAACAGACTCAAGAACCATTCTTGACACTAATGGCTCTGAAAGACTTCTGGGTAATGGAGACATGCTTTTTTTGCCCCCTGGCACAGGAAGGCTTCAGAGGATTCAAGGAGCGTATATATCTGAGGAGGAGATATCAAGAGTTACCTCATATATTAAAGCACAACAGCAACCTGATTATGTGGAAGATATAACGGAAAAAACTGGAGAAGACGGTGTAGTTGATAATGAAGAGCCATATGATGAAAAATATGATGAAGCTGTGGCTCTTGTAACCAAAACAAGGCAGGCATCAATATCAAGTGTACAGCGTCACCTGAGAATTGGATATAACCGTGCCGCCAGGATAATTGAAACAATGGAAAAAGAAGGGCTTGTCGGTCCGCAGGATGGCTCTAAACCAAGAGAGGTGCTTGTTAAAAGTTATGACGATTGATTTTCAGTTCAGCATCACAATTAAGGGATTTATGGCAGATAACGAAGCTATGCGTCTTCATGAAATTGCCCTTGAGGCTTCAAAACTTGGTCCCTGTTTAGAAATAGGCAGTTATTGCGGTAAATCCGCATATTTCATTGGAACAGCATGCCGTAAAAATCAGAGTATTCTTTACTCTATAGATCATCATACCGGCTCGGAAGAACAGCAGCCCGGAGAAGAATACTTTGATCCCGAGTTGTATGACTCTGAAATTAAACGGATAAACACATTTAGATTTTTCTGGAACACCCTTGAAAGAGCTGGACTTCTGGAGAATGTAGTTCCTATTGTAGCATCTTCAGCAGTTGTCGGCAAAATGTGGTCAACTCCACTTGCCATGCTTTTTATTGATGGAGGGCACTCTTTTGAGGCTGCCATGAATGACTATGAAATCTGGTCAAAGCATATTATAACAGGCGGCTTTCTTGTTATTCATGATATATTCATGGATCCATCAAAAGGGGGGCAGGCTCCGAGGCAGATTTACGAAAAAGCTCTTGAATCAGGACTGTATCAACCTCTTGAAATAACTGGAACCTTAGGAATTCTTTGCAGACTTTGAATATCTTCACAGACTCAAAAATTTAAAAGAGGAGAAAGTAAGAATCAAGCTCCAAAAATCTGTTTTCACGACAAAGCATTATTTCAAGGAGCTCAATCATAAAAAATCCCAATAAATACTTGACACCCGCACAGCAAGCACGTAACTTAACCTCCACAAGAAAAGAGCAGAGTCGCCTAACAGGCATTTAAAAAAAACAACCACGCTAAAAACAAGGAGTCATGAATGGAAAAAGAAAGCAGCAAAGGAATCAACAAGGGAGATTTAATAAGCAAGGTAGCAGAAGTACTTAACAGCAAAAAAGATGCTCAGGCTGCTGTTGACTGTATGTTATCCGCAATAACTGAAGCACTTGCAGAGCACAAGACAGTAACTCTTGTTGGCTTTGGAACTTTTAAAACTTCTGAAAGAAAAGCCAGAAAAGGCAGAAATCCCCAGACTGGAAAAGAAATTGATATCCCAGCCAGAAATGTGCCTAAATTTATACCTGGTAAAGCCATGAAAGAACTTATAAAGTAACTTTATATTACAAAGATTTACTTTACAGAAATTTGCATTACAGGCATTTGGATTTTATAATGGATGGCGTAAAACCCCTATCCCTTTAGGGGTAGGGGTTTTATGCTATTAAAGACTGTTGAAACTGCTACTATTAAGAACTACAGTTATTCGCTGGTTTCAAATTTGCAATAAATTGATTTTTTTACTAATTTGTCAATATTAAATTATGAACCATACCATAGAAGAGATATTTTCACCATCCACAGGAATCGAGATAGTATTGAATCTCAATTCCCTTCACCCCATTGCAGCTTCTTCCATAATTTATGATGTTATCCATAACAAAAAACATATCATTGTCGCTCAGCCCCTGAACTACATCACAAAATCGACCGTTTTTGACGAGATGCACTTAACAACCCTGATGAAGGTTGATCTGGATAAAAAAAGATTCGGCATAAAATGCAAACCTTTAATCTTTCACAGGGACTATCCTCTGTTTGATAACAGCAGGGTTGGTGCCATAACCCTTGAATATAAGCCACCTCTACTGGAAACTAATATCCGTTCGGCATACAGAATGCCGATGGGCAGTAATTTTACAGTCAAAGCGAAATTGATCTTTAATAACAACAGCTATTATTCAACAAAAGATTTTTTTATAAAAGACATCTCAATCACTGGAATAGGTATCATTATTCCAATCAAACTGCATAAAACAACGAATCCTCTTACAGACCTAAAACGGCATAGTAAGGGTGTTATAGGTCTGCTCCTGATATCTCCCAATTCAAAACAACCTTTTGCAACAATACCTCTAAAAATTGAGATTATCCGGACAGACTCAAATTATTCAGAAAATTATATATTTGCAGGGATTAAATTCATTGGGCTGACACAAGATAAGGAAGTTCAACTTAACAAATTTATCCACATGGCACAGTTAGATGAATTAAGACGCATAAGTCGGATTGATAACAAATGAATAAAAAATACAAAATAAACCTGATTCAAACTAAACGGGCTTGGTTAGATTCAGCCCACTCCGAACAAGAAAAATGAAATCGTGTATTTTAATTGTAAACGTCCATGACCGAATTGGCTTCCGGTCACCCCGGAGAATGAAAGCAAAAATGTGTTTTCACGGTAAACACTCATGGCAGGGGTTTCTGCCACCCCCGACCATGAAAACCAGAACGTATTTTCACGGTAAAAAATACAAAATAAAACCTGGTTCAAACTATTGTTTTGTCATTATTGTGTTTTTATTGCATTGTAAAAAAATGATGTAAAATTACATTT
>JADGBP010000214.1:0-3645 GCA_015231395.1 Desulfamplus sp.
GGCTCATTACCAAAGTAAAAACAACACTTCTTTTCCATAGGAACGTGAATGCCATGACAACTGAGGTTTTATCAGAAAATGGAATCATAACCCTTCGCGGTGATGCGGACAATGAAGCTCAGAAAAGCCTTACTGCCGAATACGCTAAAGATGTTGATGGTGTTAAAGACGTTAAAAACGAGATTACAGTGTTAGATCCCATGATGAAGAAGAGTGAGAAAAAGATTGGGCAGAAGCTCAGTGCAATGAATGAGACAATTGATGATGCGTCAATAACAGCCCTGGTCAAGGCAACATTATTATATCATCGCTCTACCAGTGCAATTAAAACAACTGTTGAGACAAAAGAAGGGGTGGTTACTCTTGGAGGCAGTGCCAGTAACGCGGCTGAAAAAGACCTTGTAAGCAAATTCGCGAATGACGTTCACGGAGTAAAGGATGTTGTGAACAACATGAAAGTAACGGGCAAATAAATAGATATAGTTTTCCAGATAATTAAATTGGCAATCGTAGGGGCAATCCCTTGCGGTTGCCCTTCTTAAAAATTGAGATACCAAAATATTTTTCTGGAAGTCTATAGTAGGAAATAGTGAGCAATAGATGTCTCCTTCCTCTGACAAGGTGGCGGGGGAGTAGAGGCTAAACTTAACAAAGTAGAATTATATGGAGAGAAAAAAGATGAAACTAAACAAATCGGTCATATCTGCTTTTACTATGATTTACCTTGCTGTTTGTCTTATATTTATCACAGGGACTGCCCAAGCAGAGATCAAACCCGGTGCAATTACTATAAGCCCTTCTGTTGGTGGGTACCTTTTTGAGAACAACGAGAATTTTGAAGACGATGTGGTCTATGGATTGGGGTTGGGTTATTATTATGATGCACACTGGGGCGTTGAAGCTGTTTTCAATTATATCGACACAGAGATTGAGCTTAATACTGATGAACGCAATGTAGATGTCTATTTTAATCATATTGATGTTCTGTATCATTTCATACCTTACTCCAAACTTGTTCCCTATATCGCAGCAGGAGCAGGCGTCATTGTTTTTGATCCTGACAATGCACACACAGATAGTGATTTTGCAGCCAATTATGGTGTCGGTCTTAAATACGCTCTGACCGAAAACGTCTCACTCCGTGCAGATGTCCGTCATGTCATCAGCATTGACGACAGCACACAAAATAATCTTCTCTATACTGCCGGACTTACTATTGCATTTGGTGGCGAGACAGCAAAAGAAACATCTTCAACAGTTGAATATGCTGAAAAGGCTGACAATAAAGTAGTCCTCTTAGCATCTGAATCAGAGTTTGAAAAAAAGGTTACGGTTGCAGCAACTGAACAAGCTGTAGTTATTCTTGCTTTTGAGGATGTACATTTTAACTTCGACAAGTCAACACTTACGCCTAAAGCTCAGATGATACTTAAAAGAAACATTCAAATACTCAAAGATAACCCTCAATCTCAAGTCAGAATTGCGGGTTACACCTCTGCTTCTGGCACTGAGCAATACAATCAGGAACTAAGTGAAAGAAGAGCAACTGCTGTCAGGGAATATCTCATCAACGAAGGCATCATTACACCAGAACGGCTTTCCCAAATAGGCTATGGTGAGTCAAATCCAGCAATGTACGAAGAAGCACCTAAAGAGATTTACTCAAAGGCAGCAAAGGCAAATATGAGAGTCCTTTTTGAAATCATCGTTAGGTAGAGCGTGTCGCACAAATATTTTCCTTTAATATTAAGTATTTAACTCTGGATATTATCCTGTGTTTGGTTGATTCTTCAAAAAAACAGCCTGATAATCGACCAAACCACCTGAAATATATGGTTTGAGTTCTGCGACACGCTCTAGGTAATATTCCTTGATTTTATTGGATAACAATCAAGTTATGCAGGAAAAATAACATTATGAAAGGAGGCAGTAGAATGAAGAAGTTACTTTTAAGAGTATTGTTTTTAGCATTATTTGTTCCTTTTTCAACTATGGCAGAAGTACGGGCAGGTGTCAGCATTTTTCTGCCTCCACTCATTGGATTTGACCAGCCGCCAGAGTTGATAGTGCTGCCTGAGACGCATGTCTATGTAATCCCTGACATTATTGATGAGGAGATATTCTTCTACGATGGCTGGTGGTGGCGTCTGTGGGAGAAAAACTGGTATCGTTCGCGGAACTACAATTCGGTTTGGGACAGCTATGAATATGTCCCGTCTTTTTATAGTAGTATAGCATCAAACTGGAGGAATGACTACAAGGTGTACAACTGGAAAGGACATCAATGGATTCATCAGCGAATATCCTACAAACTTGTTGAACAGAACTGGAATATCTGGAAACAGGAGGGTTACTGGGAAAAACGTTCCTGGAATGTTAGAGGTCTTGAGCTTACAAGCATGAAATGGAAGTCAGACTCAGGCATCATTATTTCTGCACCATCACCTATCATATTTGCCTCACCACCTCAATTAGTAGTGATACCTGAGACAAATATCTACGTGGTCCCGGGTGTAGCAGCTGATATATTCTTCTACAGCGGCTGGTGGTGGCGTCTGTCAGATGGAAGTTGGTATCGCTCGCGGCGGTATTATTCAGGTTGGGTTGACTACCCGAGTATTCCATCTTTTTATAGAGAGATTCCCACAGACTGGAGATATGACTACAGGGCTGAACGTTGGAGAGGGCAGAAATGGAAACCTGAACTAATACCTCACGACCAGGTTCAAGGGAGCTGGAGTCGCTGGGAAAAGACCAATCATTGGGAGAACGAAAGAACATGGGGTGTCAAAAATATGGAATCGGTGAGGCGGTTGAAATATCAATCTATAGATGCACAAAAAGGAACACAGTTAAAACAAGACTCCATAGACGCTCGGCAGCAACAATCTCACTAACAGATAAAAAAGGTCGGAACAGAGCAGTTACAGCAGACACCGGAGTAATAATAAACAACACTAAAACAGTGAAAAGAATAAATAACATTCAACAGCTGTTCGCTGGAACAAGAAAAAGTTGATTTAAGCTAAGGAACCGGTTTTAAATAACCTGCCCATTTACCTCACCCCCCAGCCCCCTCTCCATATCTGGAGAGGGGGAGTTTGGGTAAGTTATTTCGGACTCATTCCTAAACCAAAAATAATAAGAAGGAGAAGATGTTATGAAAACAAGATTTGTTATTTTTTTCATGTTTCTTGTGCTCGTGCTATTTAGCATTACCAGTTGTCGTAATTCAGGAGTCCCATTTGTAGCAGGTGCAGTAGTTGGAGCAGTAGTAGCCGATACTGTAATTAGCAACAAACATGAACATAACCGTAATCGGTGTTATGAAGATGTGAATGGCGAATGGAGGCAAGGCCGTTACGGAAAAACATACTGGCACAGGTTCAGCCATCCAAAACGAGTAGAAGTGCCTTGCGATTAGATATTAATCTAACCGTCACACGGGAAAAAAATAAAAATCATAACTATAGTTTCTGATGCCAAACCCTATGCACAACTCTATAACGGCATAAATACCCTCTCCGATTTATCGCCGTTGTTATTATGAGTTGTGCATAGCCCACCCCTCAGATCATAAAACCCCGTTTAATTCAAAAAAATATCCAGCTTATTAAAGCCAATAAATAAATACTCAAAAACGAC
>JADGBP010000214.1:3713-4581 GCA_015231395.1 Desulfamplus sp.
TAAATATACTTTGAACAGTCATAAATTTAGTTTTTATTCAATTTCTCAGCCGTTGGGCTGATTCAAGTCTGCCTAATTATCCGTCGCAAACTAAAAAGAGTTATTTTAAAAAGGGCTTATATGACCATAGGCTAAATATGACCTTTTTATATAGTTTTTCACAACGGTTCTTAAATTGGTCTTTTTAACGTATTCTGCTTATAAATCAGAATGATAGATATTGATTTCCAAAAGTTGAAACCATGGCACAAAGATTGAACTATAGTTTTCCAGATAATTAAATTGGCAATCGTAGGGGCAATCCCTTGCGGTTGCCCTTCTTAAAAATTGAGATACCAAAATATTTTTCTGGAAGTCTATATATAAAAGTAGCAAAGCCAAGAGATCGTCTTTGAAAACCATAAGGGCATTTCATAAATCAACATAAAAAAGGGAGAAAGTATCATGAATCAAGCAATTGTTATCAGGCGTTTTTTTGTAGTATTGGTCTTATTTGCATTTCTTGCAGGATGTGCTTCGAGTCGTAAGCAGGAGAGTGCGGGGGAGTACATTGATGACACTGTACTTACCACCAAGGTTAAAGCGGAAATCTTTAATGATCCGGAACTTAAAGTGCTTCAGATCAATGTAGAATCTTACAAAGGAGTCGTACAGTTAAGCGGGTTCGTAAATTCAACACGGACATCAGCAAGAGCTGTAAGATTAGCACAATCAATTAAAGGTGTAAAAGGCGTGAAAAACAGCATTATAGTCAAATGAGCCGACTATAGCTAATATGTTCTGTATGGAACACTATTTTATCTATTCAACACTATTTTAGACTGGAGAAAGAGTCATGTCACTTGGCACAATTTTAATCATAGTTTTA
>JADGBP010000215.1:0-2719 GCA_015231395.1 Desulfamplus sp.
ATTTTAATGGATTTTATCGTTTTTCAGACAAGTAGATCGGCTTGACAATAAAATCTACAGCTCCGTGATTAAAGGCTTTGATTTTGTGTTCAGTATCTGAAAATGCGGTCAAAAAGATAATAGGGATATTCTTGGTATCTTCTTGTGCTTTTAATTTCAGGCAAGTTTCATATCCATCCATCTCCGGCATCATAATGTCCAAGAGAATCAAATCAGGGTGAGCATGGGCTGTTCTGTCAAGAGCTTCTCTGCCATTTTTTGCAATAAAAATTTTATAGACCTTTTCTCCGCTCAGGTATTCAAACAATACCTTCAAATTGGTTGGATTGTCATCTACGATCAATATTTTATTTTCAGTTACTATTTTGTTCTGCCCTTGGTTTGACTGCCCTTGGTTTGACTGCCCTTGGTTTGACTGCCCTTGGTTTGACTGCCCTTGGTTTGACTGCCCTTGGTTTGACTGCCCTTGGCTTGACTGCCCTTGGCTTGACTGCCCTTGGCTTGACTGCCCTTGGCTTGATTGTAGATGGCTTGACTGACCCTGGCTTGATTCTGTTTGACTCATTAAGTTACTCCTTAAACGGCATAGCCGGATTTATCTATAGATTTTCAGAAAAATATTTTGGTATCTCAATTTTTAAGAAGGGCAACCGCAAGGGCTTGTCCCTACTCTTGCCAATTTAATTATCTGGAAAACCATATAAAAACTCTTAAATTTTAAACTGGCTAACCATCTTGCCGAGAGTCCCTGCAAGCTTGGACAACTCTTCGGCACTCAGCTTGACCTGATCACTCTTTTCAGCAATTTCAGTCGATGATAGACTGATCTCCGTTATATCTTTGCTTATTTCAGCAGCAACAATAGAACTTTGATTAACATTGGCATTTATTTCCTCACTGCCGCTTGAAGCTTGAGAAATATTCTGAGATATTTCACCTGTAGCTGAAGACTGCTCCTCTACTGCCGAAGCAATGGTAGAAACAATATCGTTAACATCAGAAATCACCTTTGATATTTCTTTGATACTTGATAGAGACCCTGCTGAATGCCCCTGAATATTAACAATCTTTGCCTTGATATCCATAGAAGCCTCTGATGTTTGCTTGGCAAGATCTTTTATCTCATTTGCAACTACTGCAAATCCTTTTCCAGCTTCTCCTGCCCTGGCTGCTTCTATGGTGGCATTCAATGATAGTAAATTTACCTGTTTAGAAATATCCGTTATAGTTTCAACCACTTTGCCAATATCTTCAGCAGAGCCACTTAATTCATTGATTATCTCTGTGGATTCGTTTGCCTTTGACACTGCATTTTCAGTTATATTTCTTGCATTTTCTGCATTTTGAGCGATCTCATTTATTGTAGAACTCATTTCTTCAGCAGCAGTGGCAACCGTGTTAATGTTGGTGCTGGACTGCTCCATTGCAGCTGCCACAGAGTTCATGTTAGATGTCATTTCTTCAGAGGCGGCTGAAACTGAATTTGCCCTTTCAGATGTTTGAGCAGAACTCTCCGACAATTCATCAGCAATTTGTGACAGCTCTGATGATGTAGATGAAAGTTTTACTAAATCTTGGGAGATATTGGATATCATTTTATGCAATTTTTCAACAAATTGGTTAAAATAATTTGCCATCAACCCAATTTCATCTTTACGATTCAAATTGATTCTCGCTGTGAGGTCTCCCTCTCCCTCACTAATATCCTTTAATGTATCTGTCAGCTTTGTGATAGGTTTTATGATGGATTTACTGATTAAAAAAATTGATACAACAAGAAACACTAAAACCACCAGAGAAACCAACCATTCCATAAATTTTGAACGTGATAGCATATTTTCAGAGGCAACTCTTGCTTCTGTTACCTCTTTTTGAATAGATGCCTGGATACCCAATAAATTATCTTCAACACGACCTCCATATTTATCAAGATCATCATCTATTTTCGCAAAATCCTGATGAATTTGAGTTAACTCTGCACCGCTATTTTTAATGAACTAAGTGATGAGGAAAAACAGGAACGAATAAGATCAATGTCCAGTTCCGCACAACAGATGTATAAGCTTTTTGAAAATCTGTTTACATGGGCACGAATGCAGACAGGAAACATCGAGGTGGCAACTGAAAAGCTTAACGTTGGACATACTGCTTTTGAGATAATCGAGTTTTTCAAGTCAGATGCAGAAGCCAAAGGAATCAAGATGATATCCGATGTGCAGGACGGGTATCAGGTGATGTACGACAAAAACATGCTCAATTTTATCATAAGAAATCTTGTTCATAATGCTATTAAATACTGTGATACTGGAAATACAATTACAATCTCATGCAAAAAAGAAGATCAATATCATCGCATATCTGTAAAGGATAACGGTATTGGTATAAAAAAAGATGTTTGTGATGCCATTTTTCAAGTAGGTGCAAAATCATCAAAACCCGGCACTCGCAAAGAGGGAGGCAGCGGATTAGGGCTAATGGTGGCAAAGGAGTTTGCGGAACTTAACCAAGGCACAATCAAAATTGAGTCTGAGGAAAATATTGGTACAGAGGTGATTTTATCTCTTCCTGTATCTTAAGCAGTCTATATTCAGTAGGTCGGTAGGTATCTCATATAGTTTTCCAGATAATTAAATTGGCAAGTAGGGGCAATCCCTTGCGGTTGCCCTTCTTCAAAATAAGAGATACCAAAATATTTTTCTGAAAAGCTATAGTTAGGTAT
>JADGBP010000215.1:2817-4580 GCA_015231395.1 Desulfamplus sp.
GTAGGTCGGTAGGTATCTCATATAGTTTTCCAGATAATTAAATTGGCAAGTAGGGGCAATCCCTTGCGGTTGCCCTTCTTCAAAATAAGAGATACCAAAATATTTTTCTGAAAAGCTATAGTTAGGTATGTCCGTAGGTGGTAGGCCAGTAGGTGGGTAGGCAATTCAAAAAAACAACTAACATGGAATGGGTAATGAAACAATTCGTTTTGAAACAATTCGTTTTTATAGTTATGTTTTTCTGTATTTTGCTAAGTAGCACTGTAAAAGCTGATTCCAGCTCTTATAAAACAGATGATGATGCAGATAGTTTGTCGTTAATGGCTTTGGAAGATTTGATGCAAGTTGAAATTGAGACTGCTGGCAAGGTTTCTGAAAAAATAGGAAAAATTCCTGCGAGTGTTGTTTTGATCACCCGTAAAGATATTGAACGTTATGGTTACACCACATTTGATGATATTTTACAGCATGTTTCAGGGCTCTACCGCCTTGATTTTTACAGTATCGCAGGGCCTGCCTACGGAGTGCGTGGACACCTTAGTCCAGGCACTACAAATAGAGATATTATTATTTTAGTGAATGGTATTCGTCAGATTAATGATTACGATACCAGCTATTATATTTCCAACATAGCCGTACCTGTAGAAGCGATTGACAGAGTTGAAATTATACGTGGTCCTGAATCTGCTGTTTATGGAAGCGGGGCTTTTTTTGGTGTTATCAATATAATAACAAATGAAGTTGTTCAAGAAAAGGGGTCTGCTTCCTATGTGTCATTTTCAGGCGGAACTCCTCATGCGAACCGTATGTTTGGTCGTACAAGTTATATAAATGAAAATGGAAAGGTTGTTATTAATGCCGGTTCTTCTCAAGATGGTGGATTGGACGTACCTTATAGCCGTTTAGAGTCAAAATTCATGGGAGATGAAGCTGGGTTTACCACTGATGGAAGGTTAGAAAATTCCCAACGCTATTTTGAATTATCAGGTAACTATAAAAAGATTTCATTTGATTTGACCAGCAGTGCTACTGATTATGAAGGGTTTCTTGTAAACCCCACAGTCCGTAGCGGATCAGAAACTACACTTGAGTCAACCCGTTTGCGTATGGGATATAAAAATAATCTTTCAGAAAAATTCTATCTCAATAGCAAACTGACTTATATATACAATAAAAGTCACGGCGATTATGATTCAATGTTTGTTAACGATCCATGGAATATGCAGCAAGAGGAATCTACTGCTTACGAAGGAGAGATTACCCTCCAGTGGAAAGCATCTGAATATTTCGATATAACTAATGGAATTTATTTTAGATACTTGCCTGAAATGTCTTCAATCTCTAATATACCAAGCCTTTCACAAGTTCCTTCATTACAAAAAGCAACTCAACGCCTGCAATCAGATGAAGCACTCACAAATAGATCTGTATTCTCACAACTAAATTATTATCCAAATGAACATTGGAAATTTGTGGCAGGTTTGATGCTTGAACAAATTTTAGGCTACGGCGTATTTGCAGAGTATGGCAGAAATCCTGTAGAATACAGAAGTTTTACACCATATTATGAAGATCAAGATTTATCCGTTATTCCTCGGCTCGCAGCTATTTATACTCCTAATGAGAACCATATTTTCAAATTTATGACGGTACCATCATAAAAAAAATCTTTGAATCTCAAATTTACCCCTGCCACAATATAATCGTCGCTGACAGAACCTTTTATCTGTCTGCCAAAGCTCCCATCACTATTTTTCAGTGAT
>JADGBP010000216.1 GCA_015231395.1 Desulfamplus sp.
TAGATACGCTGACGATTTGCAGGAATTTCTAAAATGACTATACTAACTGATAACAAGTTAAATCTCTTAATATTTCCCTCTCTATCATAAGATACTGTAAAGCCGTCTTTTATAGCCTCTTCATCATAGAAACTCTCTACATCTTTTCTAAATTTATCTGCAAGCTCAACCATTTCGTTATAGAGAGATTGAGAATTTTCTCTCCTAATCCCCATAAAAAAATCGTCCCCGCCAATATGACTTACAAAACGGTTTGGTATTTGTGAATATTTTTTTAAAAGATCTGCAAAATACAAGATAACTCTATCACCGTTTCTAAAACCATATTTGTCGTTATATGGTTTAAAATTATCAAAATCAAAATAGGTTAAGATATACTGCTCTTCTCTGTTTTGTAGAGCTTCTGAAATATACTCATATATTCTTGTATTTCCGGGTAATTTGGTCAATGGGTTCTGATCTCTTGCTGCTGCAAGGTTTTTCTCATTTAAAATTTTTAATAATGCAGGGGCACTTAAGAAACCCGCATACTTCATATTCTCAATAATTATAATCCCCTCTATAGCATTGGCATATTGAGAGTAAATTTCAAGAATCTTCTCAACAGGTATGTGGACATCTGCAACAGGAAACTTATTTACAAACTTACTTAAATCTTTTCCAAATGATGGGTTTGTAAGAAGTTCTCTTCCAAATTTTGAATATGTGTAATCTTTAAAGCTCTGCTCCCTTATTATTCCTATTGGCTCATGGTTGGAATTGACAACTGGAAAAAATGTGTTCTCTTTTTTTTGTCTAAATTTTTCACACACAAAAAGAGCATCATTATCTTGAAGCACTGGCTCAATATATTCCATTTCAGAACTTATAAGCCATTGATCTTTAGATGCTTTTCTCCTATCTCTCTTGTTTAAAAGATGTATATGCTCATAATAAGGTATAAGGGTATCAACTTCTATTTGCGGTCTCTGTATAAGATAGCCTTGAACAAGATCACACCCAAGATCACGGCATATAAAGTATTCGCTCTCAGTCTCAACACCTTCTGCAATAACAATAATGCCAAGAAGATGTGCAATGTTGACAATGTTAGATACAAAAAGACGTTTTTTAGTGTCTTTTGCAATATCTTGAATAAAAAATCGGTCTATCTTTATAAATTCTGGTTCAGTATAGTAAAGCATTTGAAAACCTGAAAAACCAACCCCGTAGTCGTCCATAGCAATGTTAAATCCTTGAGAACGGTATGTTTTTAAAACTTTTGCGACCTCTCTTGGATTTACAAACTCATATTTTTCAGAAATTTCAAAACAAAGAGTATCTTTGGGCAGCTTGTATCGCTCCAAAATTTTTGAGGTATTGCCAAACTCATAATCTCCAGACTCTAATATACGGCTGTCAAGGTTGAAAAATAGTTTTAAACAGTATTCATTTGCAAGCATTGAGAACTTCTCAATCGCTTTTTTGCGAAGAATCATGTCTATATTGTGTAAGAATTTATCTGAATATGCTTGATTGAAAAAGCTGTCTATACTCTCGAATCCAGCCTCTTTGTAGTTTCGCAAAAGTGCCTCATATCCATAACAGACACCAGTATGGATATTTACAATCGGCTGAAATGCAAAATCAATTTTTGAAATTCTCTTTAACCACTCGTTATCATGTAATACCATTGTAACTCCTAACGTATCAGCATTATCTTATAATATTAAAATTCAGGTGCTATTCTGGCATCTGTTTTAGATCAGAATCACTTTAACACCCAAAAGTTAGGATAATATTAGGTTGGTGTTAGATTTTGATTAAAATAAAACGCTGGAATGAACAATACATCTTTCATTCCAGCGTCGTTTCTCTTTAAGGAATGAGTCCGAAATAACTTACCCAAACTCCCCCTCTCCAGATATGGAGAGGGGGCTGGGGGGTGAGGTAAATGGGCAGGTTATTTAAAACCGGTTCCTAAGTAGCAAAATAGGGTTATTAACAGACAGCAAAATCTTGCCAGTATTAATTCAGGTTGTGGTGTTGACTCTAATTTACATCACCTGCCATGGAAGCCCATACTGATTCAATGCCTCCATAAATGGATCAGGGTCAAACTGTTCCATATTCCAAACTCCTGCTTTATGCCATTTTTTTTCAAGCATCATCATAGCACCAATCATTGCTGGAACTCCTGTAGTATATGATATTGCTTGAGAGCCAACCTCTTCAAAAGATGCCTCATGGCTGCATATATTATAGATAAATATTGTCTTTACCTTACCATCTTTTATACCTTTCATCTGACAGCCAATACAGGTGCGTCCTTGTGTTAAAGGTCCAAGAGAAGCTGGTTCAGGCAGCACAGATTTTAAAAAATTCAAAGGAACAATTTTTTTCCCCTGATAATCAACTGGATCAATACGGGTCATGCCAACGTTTTCCAAAACCCTTAAATGGGTTAGATATTGCTCAGAAAATGTCATCCAAAACCTTGCACGTTTTAAGCCTTTTAGATTCAAAACTAAAGATTCTAACTCTTCGTGGTAAAGAAGATAGCACTTTTTAGCTCCAATTCCATCTGGAAAATCGTAATTCATTGACCATGAAAGAAGATCAGTCTCTATCCATTCACCATGATCCCAAAAACGACCTCTTTGTGTGATTTCACGAATATTTATCTCAGGGTTAAAATTTGTAGCAAAATGCTGTCCATGATTTCCAGCGTTGCAGTCAATAATATCAAGTTCATGTATCTCATCAAAATGGTGTTTGGCTGCCCACGCACAAAAAACATTAGTAACCCCAGGGTCAAATCCAGAACCAAGAAGTGCCATAATTCCTTTTTCTCTAAATTTTTCCTGATATGCCCACTGCCACTTGTATTCAAACTTTGCAACATCAGGTGGTTCGTAGTTTGCAGTGTCAAGATAATCCACTCCAGTTGCAAGACACGCCTCCATAAGCGGAATATCTTGATATGGTAAAGCGAGATTGACTAAAATATCTGGTTTAATCTTTTGAATAAAGACAACTGTCTCCTCTACATTATCTGCGTTAAGACTTGCTGTTTCAATAGTTCTACCACTTCTTTTAAGAATATCTTTTGCAATTGCATCACATTTTGATTTTGTTCTACTTGCAAGAACGATCTCTGAAAAAACTTCTGGAATCTGTGCACATTTATGAGTCGTTACACTCCCTACTCCACCTGCTCCAACAATCAAAATTTTGGACATTTGTAATCTCCGTTTGTAATTTAAAAAATTCTGACAAAACTTCCTGCCTGTTTAAGGAGGACGTAAATATAAAATCAAGCCAAGTACTGTTACTATTCATGCCAAACGACCTAATTTAAAACGTTTTAAAACGACTCATTGTAATCTACAAATATTAGGATTATATTAAATTTATGTTAGATTTTGATTAAAAACGGTTGCTTAACAGAAATGCCGGAATGAAAAAACACTTTATTCCTTTTTCCCCCTAATCAAATACTAACATTTTCCTAATATCCGCCTAACATTGCCAGTGTAAGAGTATTTGGGAATCCAATGTTCTGATAATAATGCTCTTTAATGACTGGATTTCTGAATTTTTAACCAAAATATTCTTAAAAGGAACTCATTATGAAAAATCTATTGTTAGTAAGACACGCAAAAGCCCAGACGGCGAAGGAAGATAATCATGATTTATCCCGCCACCTGCTCAAAAAAGGGCTGAAAGATGCAAAAAAGATGGCAGAAAAGATAAAAAGCAGAATTTCAGGAAAAGTTCTTTTTATCACAAGCGATGCAGATAGAGCTTTTGAAACAGCCCATGTTTTTGCACAAAAACTGAAGTATCCAACAACAAAAATTCTTCTTAAATCCCTAGTTTACCATGACCCGACACCAGAAAAGTTTTTAAAGTTAATTCAAGAGACTGACAACTCTTACAACACTGTTATTCTATTTGGACACAACCCCTCTTTAAGCACATTTGCTTCATATCTGATAAAAGACTTTGAATTTGATATACCTAAATGCGGTGTTGCTGCTTTTGCATTTGATAAGAATTCATGGAAAGAGATTGAAAAGCAGGGCGGTATTTTGAAATTTGCCGAGTATCCCGTCAGAAAATCAGAAAAAATAAGTGCATTTGAAAATACTCTGATAGTAAAAATTACAGAATCAATCTTAGATGCATTAGAAAATATTAACCCGGATGCTGCAAAAAATGTCCTTAAATTAATTGCAAAACACTCTGCAAAATTAGCTGGAAATTTCACAGATACCTTGAAACGTAATAAAGCTGATAAGAAGTCTTGTCATAAAACAGATGAGAAAATTGAACATAAAGCAGATAAAAATATTGAACATAAAGCAGATAAAAAGATTGAACATAAAGCAGGTGAAAAAAGCAAATTAGAGAGAGACGGGCAATCAGACTGTAAAACTGATAGCCAACCTGAATGTAAAGCAAAAGCTGATAAAAAAAACGACCACAAAAAAGATGATAAACATAAACATAAGCATAAGAACGATGAAAAAGCCGATACTGAGTTAGACAGAAAAGCTGATATTACAATGGATGAAGAACCTGACACTGATGCTG
>JADGBP010000217.1 GCA_015231395.1 Desulfamplus sp.
ATACAGACCAATCCAGATTGGAATAGGCATCAATACTGGAAATCTGATACTTGGAACACTTGGAGAAGAGAACCGAATGGAGGGAACGGTTATAAGCGATGCTGTAAATGCTGCATCAAGATTGGAAGGGCTTACCAAACAGTATGGGATCCCTCTGATTATAAGCGAACACGCTTTTAATGACCTTGAAAATCCAGCAAGTTATGCCATTCGATTTATTGATCGTGTTTTGGTAAAGGGAAAATCAGAGCCTCTTTCCATTTATGAAGTCTTTGATACTGACCCGCCAGAAATCAGAAAATCAAAGCTCAAAAATAAAAAGATGTTTGAAGAGGCTCTTTACCAATTCCATTTTGACGATATGGCTAACGCCTCTGAATTACTTGAGAAATACACCACTGAAAACCCTTTTGACACGATTGCAAAGATGTATTTGGTAAGATGCAAACATATAAAGGAGTGTTAAATCATGAACGAAAAGGTAAAATATTGGATTGAGATAGCAGAATATGATCTTGAAACTGCTCGTGCCATGCAGAAAAGTTCAAGATTTCTGTATGTTGGGTTTATGTGCCATCAAGTTGTGGAAAAAATTTTGAAAGGTTATTACGTGTTTATAAAGAATGAAACGCCACCTTATACACACAACCTCACCTATCTTGCCGAGCAAAGCAGGATATATGAAATTATGACGGAAACGCATAAAAATACTCTTGATCTGCTTGGTCCGTTAAATATTCAGGCAAGGTATCCAACTCATAAAGAGAAGTTGTTTCAATCGCTAAACAAAGAGCGTTGTGATGAAATTATTATACAGACTGAGGAGATATATCAATGGATAAAGCAGCAGTGCGAGAATCTGTGAGCAGGCTTGCAGAGTTGGCAAAAGATAACTTTCCTGTAAAAAAAGTTATACTGTTTGGCTCTTATGCAAAAGGATACGCAAGAGAAGATAGTGATATTGATGTTGCTGTGCTGATTGACAAGATTGATGGAGACTTTCTGTCTGCTGAAACAAGGCTTTTTAAATTAAGACGCAATATTAATACAAGAATAGAGCCAGTTCTTATTGAAGATACAGAGGATTTTAGCGGTTTTCTTGAAGAAATCCTTAGAACAGGAGAGATTATCTATACATCAATCTGAATCAGGATTTACAAGATAAAAGGATAAGTCAGGATTATTTCATCCTGACCATCCTGATTCTAACAACAATATAAAGGACTTATCCACATGATAACTTTCCCCAACTACACCACCACAACCCATCTTAACGATGGCAGCTACTCCACAGTGTATCGTGGATACAGAAACTCTGATAACCTTCCAATTGTAATGAAGATTCTCAAAAAAGAGAATCCTCTGCCAGTTGAAGTTGCAAGATTCAGACGCGAATACGAGATGACAAAGATGTTTGACTCTGACGGCATAATCAAGGTTATCGGGCTTGAAAAATCAGGCAACACCCTTGCCATTGTTCTTGAAGATTTTGGGGGTGAGTCCATATATCGGCATCTTCATTCAGGTGGGATTGAGCTTGAACTGCCAGAAATATTGAAGATTGCAATTGAGATAACAGATGCACTTGGCAAGATTCACCAGCAAAACGTCATGCACAAGGATATAACTTCGCACAACATTGTCTGGAATCCAGAAACCAAACAGGTAAAAATTATCGACTTTGGCATCTCAACGCAACTGCCGCGAGAGACTCTTTTAATCAAAAGCGTCAATGTTCTTGAAGGTACCCTTGCCTATATGTCGCCAGAGCAGACAGGACGAATGAATCGGTCAATGGATTATCGAACCGACTTGTATTCCTTAGGAATTACGCTCTACGAGATGTTGACAGGCAACCCGCCATTTATGACAAAAGACTCAATGGAGCTTGTCCATTCCCACATTGCACGTCTGCCGATTCCGCCAGATGAGGTCAATCCCGCAATCCCGAAACCATTGTCTGACATGGTCGTAAAACTCACCTCAAAAATGGCAGAAGACCGCTACCAGAGTGCGTTTGGCGTGAAATACGATTTGATTCAATGTTTGAATCTTATCCTTCCAAATTCAAATTTATATTCCATAAAGAGAACAATTAACGATAACACCGTAGAGACGCACAATCGTGCGTCTCTACACTCGTTTGTGATTGGGCAGAAAGATATTTCCGACAGGCTTCGTATCCCGCAAAAGCTCTACGGTCGTGAAGCAGAGATGGAAATTCTCATTTCAGGGTTTGATTCTGTAAGCAGCGGTGGTTGTAAGCTCGTGCTTGTTACTGGTCAGGCAGGTATCGGAAAAACTGCGTTGGTTCATGAAGTTCAAAGACCGATTGGTAATAGAAACGCAGAAAATGCAAGACGTTATTTCATTTCAGGCAAGTTCGACCAGCTAAAAAAAAGCGTCCCTTATGCCCCGCTGATTCAGGCGTTCAGGCAGTTGATTCACTATATTCTTGCTGAAAGCGATGCCGAAGTTGCCAATTGGAAAGAGAAACTTCTTGCAGCTTTGGGTCCAAACGGTCAGGTTATCGTTGACGTTATTCCTGATGTTGAGCTGATTATCGGCAAGCAGCCCGCAGTTCCAGAGCTTGGACCTGTTGAGAACTTCAACCGTTTCAACTACGTGTTTGAGAATTTCATCACGACATTTGCCTCAAAAGAGCATCCGCTAATCATCTTTCTTGACGATTTGCAATGGGCAGATTCGGCATCGTTGAAGTTGATTGAGATGTTTATCACTGTAAGGGCAAGTTATCTTTACCTTATCGGTGTCTATCGCGATAATGAGGTTGATGCAGCCAGTCCTTTGACCATGACGATAGAGGAAATCAGAAAAAGCGGGGCAATTGTCGATAACTTAAATCTCCAGCCGTTGAGTGAAAACCACGTCAACCAGTTGATTTCAGAGACTTTTTACTGTGACCCTGAACGGTCAAAGCCTCTTGCAGCACTCTGCTTTTCCAAAACCCGCGGAAATCCGTTTTTTCTTAGTCAGTTTATCCATTCGCTTTATCGTGAGTGTCTGATTGAATTTAACGGAAATCTCGGCATCTGGGAGTGGAATGAAGCGAAAATCAGGCAGACCGATATTACCGATAACGTGATTGAGTTGATAAACCTGAAATTCTCTTGGGGTGTCATGGATTCAGAAAGATTTGAAAATAGCCGTATATCTGAAAAAAGTATGGTCATTCTTTTTTGAACCTGATCGTTTAGCTTAACGTCAATTATACTCTCTTTTCCAAGAGTCTTTAAAAATTCGTGAGGGACGAAACGCTCGTAAGCGGTGTTTAGTTTTACAAGATGCTCCTGAGCCTCTTTTAACCGTTTTGACTCAAAATAGCTTTTTATCGCTTCTCGCGTGGTCAAAACAAGATCATCTCGTTCCCAAGGCTTGGAAATATAGCGGTATAGAGCAGCATTGTTCACAGCATTACCAACCGAATTTGCACTTGCCTGACCTGTTAGAAGTATCTTGCGGGTGTCAGGATTGAGCTTGTGAGTTTCTATCAAAAGCTCATCGCCTTTTAGTCCAGGCATTGCATGATCTGTTATGATAACAGGGACACAAACCTTTTTTGCCAACAAATCTTTAAAAACTTCAAGAGCCTCGTCTCCACTTTCAAGCGTTTGGATTTTAAAATCTTTTCCAAAAGGGCGTTTTAACTGCTCTTTCATGGTTTCTAAAACGATATTTTCATCATCAACGCATAATATGACGGGTTTATTCATGGCTGTTTTCATATCTTATCTTCATAACTCTTCCACGCTGATTCAATTGCCTCAATCAATTCAGTTTCGTCCCATGGCTTGCATAGACACCTATAGAGATTTGCATTTTCCTGAGCATATTTTATTGACTCATCATCTGCCTGACCTGTAATCATAATAGAGATTATCTCGGGAAACCTCTCATTTACCTTTATGATAAATTCATCTCCTTTCATGCCGGGCATCATCCAGTCAGTAATGATTATGAGAATCTGAATTCCATCACCATAAAGCTCTTCAATGACTTCGAATGCTTCGTCAGGACTTTCAGCCATCTCGTAAATGTATTTCTTACCAAATCTTCTTTTGAGCTGCTCTTTTAAACTACTTAATACTGTCGGTTCGTCATCAACGCATAGAAACGCTTTTTGTGGCATTTTACTCTCCTTTACTAATTCTGATTGGTAAATTGTTACTCGTTCTTAAACGGTTAATACTAATACTCTACACATCACATTTTAAACCTCAAACACCCTAAACCCCTTATTCCCAAAGCAATAGATAACATATTGCGATATTTTGAGATTGTACTTTGTTTTGTCAACAAAATAGCCGTTTTTGCTGACTATCTCTTCGTAATTTGCGTTGCCGTATAATATTCTTTTTTTCATTTTTCACCTGCCATTTTTTAGTAGTTCAATAATCGGAATCAGGATAACCATGATTTTCAGGATAAGGCAGGATAAACCCATCCTTAACATCCTTGCATCCTGACTATCCTGATTCAGACAACAACTTTCCCCAACTCCACCCTGAAAACTGTCCTTCCCACCTCGCTCTCAACTGTAATGCTGCC